>JAUXJL010000148.1 GCA_030624805.1 Acidimicrobiia bacterium | reverse complement strand
TGGAGGAGGCAGACCAGCTGGCGGATGACATCGTGGTAATCGATCACGGTCGCGAGATCGCTCATGGCACCGCCGACAAACTGAAGACGATGGTGGGAGGCGAGCGAATCGAGGTCTCCCTCCAATCAGAGGCCAGGATGGAGGATGCAAAGCGGGTCTTGGCTCGATTCTCGCTCGATGGCGTCCACATCCAGGATCGCTCGCTGACCGTCCCCATCTCAGGCGGAGCTCAAACGCTCACCGAGGCGCTCCGTTCCCTCGACTCCGAAGGCGTCAAGCTGGCAGACGTGGGTTTGCGCAGGCCAACTCTCGACGACGTCTTCCTCTCACTCACCGGTCACGTGGCCGATCACGAGGGAACGACCAGCACCGATGTCGGCGAAAAGTCGGGCGTAGACGAGCTCGTGACCCTGCAGGAGATCCGCTGATGGAAACAATTACTTACGCATTCGCCGACGGTATCGCCATCGCCAAGCGGAATGTGATCAAGATCAAACGAGTGCCGGAGATTCTCGTGTCCGTGTTGATCTCGCCGATCATCTTCGTTCTGTTGTTCGCATATGTGTTTGGCAGCTCCATCGAAATCTCCGGTGGCTCCTATCGGGAGTTCCTCATCAGTGGGATCTTCGCCATGACGTTGATCTTTGGCGCAACGCTCACAGGAGCCGGCCTGGCCGACGACATGCAGAAAGGCATCATCGATCGGTTCCGGTCGCTGCCGATGTCGCGGTCGGCGGTGGTTTTCGGCAGAACAGCCAGCGACGTGATCTACAACCTGCTCACGTTGATCATCATGACCCTCACCGGGCTCATCGTCGGATGGCGGATCCACAACGGGATCGGAAATGCCCTGCTCGGATTCGGTCTGCTCCTGCTGTTTGCATACGCCTTCTCCTGGGTCATGGCCTACGTAGGACTACTCGTTCCGAGTGTCGAAGTGATCAACAACGCGTCGATCATGGTGATCTTCCCTCTCACTTTCATCGCCAACACATTCGTTCCATCCGAGAACCTGCCCACCCCACTGCGGATCTTTGCCGAATGGAATCCTGTCTCGGCGGTGACCCAGGCCGCGAGAGAGCTGTTTGGCAATATCCCACCCGGGACATCTGAGCCGACCGCGTGGCCCCTTCAGAACCCGGTCCTCTACACACTCATCTGGGTCGTAATCATGATTGCCATATTTGCCCCACTGGCGGTTCGCCGCTACAAACGGGCAAGAGCCAAGACCTGAGGCATCGTCGGGCGGGCGCCGGTGTTTCGGACCGGGTGGTCAATTGACCGGGTCCCTTTGGTCTGCTGTTTGCCAAGAGGAGTTGCCGACAGCTCGGCTGTTTTGACAACCGTCCCACTGCCCGCCTCACTCAACCGGGCCCCCCTCCCGGAAGTGGGGGATAACGCGATCTCCCATGAGCCGGATCGCTTGGGCCGGGTCGGGCCCGAGTGGGCCGCCCAGGTTGACGTGTGTGACCCCGAGGGCTGCCACGTGTTCGATCTGCTCTATCACGTGCTTGGGCGATCCGCTGATCGCCAGCCGAAACATATCCTCGGTGACTGCTGCGGTCGCCTCGTCATGGCGGCCGGCCGCCATCAGTTCCCTCACGCGATCGAAATCCTTCTTTTGTAGGCCGACGGTTTCCAGAGCCGGCTCTTCCAGGTAGGGGCCGAAGTAGGAGATCATCTGGCGGAGCACGTCGGTTGCTTCGGCCCAACTCTCCGACAGCGACAGCCACGCGCACCCGGCGATGTCGACTTGGCTCGGATGACGGCCGGCAGCCGACAGGCCTGCCCGGATGGCAGGAACCATGTAGGAGGCTGCTTCTGGCGGTGTGATCATCGGAAGGCTGCCATCACCGATCTCTCCACTGAGGGCGAGGAATTGGCTGCCGAATGCTGCGATGTAGATCGGGATTTCGGGTCGGTATGGCCGAAAGCGCAGGTAGCACTGGTCGGTCCAGGAGAACGCTTCTCCCCGGTAGTCAACGACCTCGCCGCGGAGCAACGATCTGATTATCTCGGTGGCTTCTCGGGTGTGAGTCACATGATCGCTGGCATCGAGCCCGGTCCACTCGACCATTTCGGTGGTGTGCAACCCGAGGCCGAGTACGGCTCTTCCTTTAGACAGCTCGTCGAGGGTGGCTATGTACGTGGCGATTTCTACCGGATTGGTTAGGTACGAGTTGGTGCCGACACTGCCGATCTGAATCTCAGAGGTGTGTTCGGCCGCGGCGGCGGTTAGGACCCAGCTGTTGCCCATGAAGGCGTCGTGAGGAAACCAAACCGAATCGAAGCCGGCCTCCTCGGCGAGCACCGCCAGCTCGACTAGCCGGCGGGGCGTTCCCAGGTATTGAATCAGGCGCAGCCCAAATCTCACGTGTGGCGCTCTCTACCGTTTCAGGCCTTGGGGTGTGCCCGGAACCACTCGACTGTTGTCGGAATTGCTTCGTCCAAACTCGTCGCGGTTTGTCCGAAGGTCGATTCGAATGCGCTGGAATCGACTACAAAAGGTTCCTCGAACTCGAAGAGAACCTCTTTGACCTCGCGCAGGTTGGCGTTGAAGAGCCCGATCAGACTCACCATTATCCGCGGCATCGCAGAAATCCCAGGGTCGGTCCCGGCCGATTGATACACCCGCTCAATGAACTGCCGGGTCGTGATGGTCGGCGCGTTCGGGAGGTGCCACACATTTCCGTCTGCTCGAGGGTCGCTGCCCAGGACCGCCAGACCAGCGGCGATGTCCGGGATATAGCTGAAGGTGTGAGGCTGATCGGGGACGCCCACCACTTGGGCCTTCTTGCCGGCCAGCGCCGGGCGGAAAACCCGTTCACCCATATGGCTGATGAGACCGCCGGGGCCGAAGTAGTCCGATGCTCGGCCGATCGTTGTCCGGACTGCCACGCCGTCGTGAGCTGCCATCAGCTCTTCGGCCATGGCTGCCCGTACTCGACCCTTGCTGCCAGCGGCGCGGTACGGCAGCTTCTCTGTCAGAGGCGTCCCCCCGGTGGGTCCATAGGCGTACATGTTGTCGAGCGTTACGAGTTTGGCGCCGGTCGCCCGGGCTGCCTTCAGCAAGCTGTCTTGCAGGGGAGGGAACAGCTCGGGCCACTTCGTGTATGGAGGGTTGAGTACCTGGTAGATGACCTCGGCGCCTTCGGCGATCGACGTTGTGAAGGCGGGATCCGATACGTCGCCCGCGATGAGCTCCACCGCATGGCTCGTCGGATCCTCACCCGACCGGTTGACGGCCGTCACTTTGTGTCCGGCGGCCGCCAGACTGTCTGCCAGGGTCGTCCCGATGGGTCCCGTGCCGAATACGACTTGCTTCATTTGACCCCTTTCTCGCTCAGTACTGCGGGAGCGCAGCCTACCTATTGCCGGGGATCACATCCCGAATGTCCCGGCCGGCGGCGGTACCCTCATTTTGTGAGAGCCACATGAGCGAGGACGAGCGGCGGGCGTGGGATGACCGCTACCGGACGGGTACTTATCGACCCCGGTCGGCGGCTGGGGAGTTTCTCGAAGGGTGGATTTCCCGGCTCCCAGTGGGTCGAGCCCTGGATGTCGCGTGCGGCGCCGGGCGTAACGCCCTTCGATTGGCTGAAGCCGGTCACGCGGTGGACGCCGTCGATATCTCCGAGGTCGCCGTCGAGATGGCTCGGGCTGAAGCAAACAAACGAGACCTCGATGTCAACTGGGTGGTCTCGGATCTCGATGATTACCAGGTTGCAACCTCTACCTACGACCTGATCACAGTGATCCGATACCTGAACCGGGGCCTGTGGCCGCGCCTCATCAATGGATTGGGTCCGAATGGCTGGCTGTTGGTTGAGCATCACGTCAAGACCGATGCCAACGTCGACGGGCCGGGTAGTCCTGGTTACCGGCTCGATCCCCAGGAGTTGCTCGAAGCCTTCTCCTCGCTTCGCATTCTCTTCTACGAGGAAACCCTCGAGCCGGGCGACCAGCCTGACCGACAGTTGGCGCTGGCCCGGCTGATCGGTTGCAAAGGTGACCCGGGCTGGTAGAGGGTTCGCCGAGCGTCTAGTCCCAGGCGACGTGCACGACTTCTACCTCATCGGCGAAGCCCTTGAGGGCCACGGTCAGCGGTTCGCCGGACCCAACCGCGCCGTCCAGGGTGCGCATCAATTCGAGGCTTGCGAGAATCTCGCCGCCGCCAGCCTGTCCGGCGATTCGGGCGGCCTTGTGGACCTGCTCTCCGGCCAGTGTTGCTGCCACCTCTGTGACTTCCCCGAGGTGCAGTCCGATGCGGACCTGCGGAGCAAATCCTTGCTGAGTGCGTTGGTTTGCCAGAGTCCGCTGGATCTCAATGGCACACTCCACTGCGGAGTGGGCGTCGTCGAAGGCGGCGAAGAAGCCGTCCCCTGTGTTCTCAACCTCGCGTCCGCCTGAGCCGGCGAATAGCGACCGGAACGTACGATGGTGCCATCGCAGCAGCTGCTCCCACGCCTCGTCGCCGATCACGCCTATGAGGGCCGTCGAATCGACGATATCGGTGAACATGAGAGCAGCGGTGGATCGATCGCCGTGGTCGGGCGTGCCGTCCGGGCCCTGCAATGCGTGAAGAGCCAATCGAATGTCACCCATCGCCCCGAGCTGTTCGAATGTGGTGCGGGCTGCCCCGTACTCGAGGCGGGCAGAATCGATCGATCCCTGAGCTTCAAATGCCCGGCCAAGAGCCATGCGAGAGCCGGCAGCCAAATACGGAAAGTCGTTCTCGCGCCATAACCCAACGGCTTTGCGGAGGTGGACGACCGCCTCGGAGGCGTCGCCTCTGTGGAGTAGAAGCTCGCCGCGCCCGTGACTTGCGTGGGCTTTCAAGGCCGGCGACCCGTACCCGTCGGCGATTGTCGACAGCTCCTCGACCGCGGCGCTTGCCCCTTCCACATCACCGTTGGTGAGCAAGATGGAGATGGCAGCCGGCAGGAGCCGGGCTCGCTTGAGAGGTGCCTGGGCGTTGGCAAGGCTTTCCTCGATGAGCGTGTGAGCCCGCTGTGCATTTCCCCTTGCCAGCTGGAGCTCCGCCATGCCAGGTTCCGGGTCTCGCCCCATACCGTGCGCCTGTCGGAACGCTTCCTCGGCGCTTTCGTGATCGCCCATGTGAAGTCGAATCTCACCTATCTCGTAGAATGCCTCGCCGGCGAAGTCGACAAAATTTCCCATCTCGGTGGCTGCCCTTGTCGCTTCCTCCTCGGCCGTCTTCCAATCCCCGCGCAGACGCATGATTTCAGCTCGATGAATGCGACAGACCCCGGGGAAGCCAGAGCTGTGACCGGCCCGCTCGCACCACCGCCGTGCTGCATCGCTCCAATCGCCTGCCCGTCGGTAGTCGGCGAGTTGCTCACAAATATCGATCATGTTGCAGTAGATCTTGCCGGTGTACAGCGCTCCCAATCCGCCGCCGACGGCGGCCACCATCGCCTCGTCCATCAGAGCCATACCTTCCTCGACGTCTCCGCCGGCGACCGTCATGCGACCCTGGTCGTGGAGCGTGATCGCTTGCAGATTCGGGTCGCCGAACTTGGCGCCCAGCTCGTAGGCCTTTTGTGCGAGTTCCAGGCCGGTATCAAGGTCGTTTTCTCCTTCGAAGGCGATAATTGCTTGGAGCCTGGCCAGCCAGCCGTGCTCGACCGACTCGGGCTCTTCTTGGAGGAGTCGCTCGGCTCGTTTCACCCATCCGAAGGCGAGTGCCTCTGACTTCTTGTGGAAGAGGCCCTCCGCTAGATCCATGGTCACCAGGGCAGCCTTGAGCGGTTGGCCGGCCTTGACGTATCCGGCGTGAGCTTGTTCACGGGCCTCGATGCACTCGTCGGGGCGGCCCGACCACCATGCCGAACGTGCCAG
>JAUXJL010000246.1 GCA_030624805.1 Acidimicrobiia bacterium | reverse complement strand
GGAAATGGCATGCCGGCATCGACGCAGCCCCAGACGCTCTTGGAGAGCCCGGTACAAGAACACGTACCCGACCATGTACAGGAGACGCGAGGACCGTGTGTGCTTGCCGCCAGTGCTTTCAAGCGTCCGTCCGATGCGATCGGCAGCTTTGATCCAGACGGCATAGTTGAGTTTCTTGAGCCGGGAGGCCGAGGCTGCGCGAATCAGCACACCCGCCTGCATCTTCTCGTAGATGCGGGGCACGGCCTGAAAGATGGACGGCTGGATCTCACGCAGGTCGGTCTGGATGGTGTCGATCGACTCGGCAAAGTTAACGACCGCGCCCGCGCTCAGCCCGAACCATTCCGAGAAGGCGCGCTCATAGACATGACAGAGCGGCAAGTAGGAAACGATGAGGTCGTCCTTGTGGGGCCCCGGGTTGATGAACCCGGTGTCGGCGCCGGCGATGGCGATAGCAGCGTTGACGTTCTTGACCGACAACATGGCTCCTTTAGGTGGACCGGTAGTGCCCGACGTGTAAATGAGAGTGGCGAGGTCGTCCTCACGGGCAGAACCCATGATCTCGGCAACGGCATCGGGATGCTGGTCCCGATGTTTCCGCCCGGCCGATAGAAGGTCGCTCCACGACATGAGAATGGGGTCGTCGTATCGGTCGCGTATACCTCTCGGCTCGATATAGACGATGCGCTCGAGACGAGGGAGCTGATCTTTGACCTCGAGGGCTTTGTCCGTCTGTTCCTGGTCTTCAGTGATGAGGATTCGAGCGTCCGAGTTGTCGAGCAGATACCGCACTTCGGACGGCGGGTTGGTCGGATAGAGACCGATGCTGGCAGCCCGGACCGCCTGGATACCGATGTCGGCGTACAACCACTCGGGACGATTCTCCGAGTGGATGGCAACTCGATCCCCCGGCTCGACACCCAACGACAAGAGCCCATTGGCGACCGTTTCGGCCATCTCCCAGTACTCGCCGAAGGTGATGTCTCGCCAGATGCCGAAATACTTCTCGCGCAAAGCCACCTGGTCGGGTGATTCCGTACCACGTTGACGCAGCCGTATCGAGTTGGTCAGGGTGATGGCTCCGACGGGTCGCTGGTCGGCGAGTGTCATCAGGTTCCTTCCTCTCCAACAACACTGTGTTCTTCTCCGAGATAGGCCCGAATCACATCCGGATCGCGCTGCACTTCGGCCGGCGCACCAAGCGCCACCGGGCGGCCGAAGTCGACGACCAGAATCCGATCGGCTAGATCCATGACCATCCGCATGTCGTGTTCGACCAAGATCATGGCAATACCGAGCTCGTCCCGGATGTCGAGCATGAAGCGGGCCATGTCCTCGGTCTCTTCGAGATTCATTCCCGCCACCGGCTCATCGAGCAGCAGTAGCCGTGGCTCCATCGCCAGGGCCCGCCCAAGCTCCACTCGTTTCTGGATGCCGTATGGCAAGAATCCCACGAACGACTTACGGAACGGCTGGATCTCGAGGAAGTCAATGATGTCCTCGACCACTTCACGGTTCTCGAGCTCTTGACGCCGTGCCCGACCGAGGAACACCGATGCCGATGGAGTGCCATAGCTGAACTGCATGTGCCGGCCGAGCATGAGGTTGTCGAGGACGGTAAGGCGCTCGAACAGCTCGACGTTCTGAAAGGTCCGGGCCATGCCGAGAGCGGCAATCTTGTTCGGTCGCATTCCCAAGATATCTGTGCCGAGAAACCGAATCGACCCTTCCTGGGGGCGGTAGACCCCGGATAGACAATTGAACATCGAGGTCTTGCCCGCCCCGTTTGGGCCAATGATTGCGAATAGCTCACCCGGTTCGACGTAAAAAGAGACACTGTCGAGCACCTTCAACCCACCAACGCTGAGGTGAACATCAGTGAACTCCAGAACAGGGCCGGAATCATCGTCTCGCTCCGCTCGCAGGTAGGCGGCCAGGCTTCGCTCGTGTGTGCTCATGCCCAGCGCTTCCGTCGCCGGTAGTGCTTGACGTCTCGGAACGACTTGGTCTCCTCTTCTCCGCCCAGGCCGAGGTAGA
The DNA here is from genome assembly GCA_030624805.1 of Acidimicrobiia bacterium. Lineage (GTDB taxonomy): Bacteria > Actinomycetota > Acidimicrobiia > Spongiisociales > SHLN01 > SHLN01. Next base: position 1,797 of record JAUXJL010000246.1, on the reverse strand, counting down.
ACTCACGCACGTCGTCGTCGGCCAGCAAGTCCGAAGCAGCCTTGTCCATAACCACCTTGCCGGTCTCCATCACGTAGCCGTGTGACGCGATCGAAAGGGCCATGGTGGCGTTCTGCTCGACGAGCAATACACCGGTGCCCTGGGCGTTGATCTCAACAATCAGGTCACGGATCTGGGCCACCAACAACGGGGCCAACCCAAGGCTCGGCTCGTCGAGCAGCAGAAAGCGCGGTCCCGACATGAGGGCCCGGCCCATCGCCAGCATCTGCTGTTCGCCGCCGGACAGGTAGCCGGCCACAGACTTTCGCCGACTCGCCAACACCGGGAACAGCTCATATATCCGGTCGAGGTTCTCGCCCATGGCTGAGCGGTTGGTGTGGGCTCCCACCCGGAGGTTCTCATCAACTGTGAACTCGGCGAAAATCCGCCTGCCCTCCATTACCTGTGTTATGCCGGAATGCACAATTGTCGACGCTTGGAACTTCTCGATGGCCGTACCATCGAGAGTGATACCACCTTTGGTGACGTCGCCGGCGTGGACGTCGAGCAAGCCGGATATCGAGCGAAGCACGGTCGTCTTACCCGCCCCGTTTGCCCCAAGCAGCGCGACGATCTTCCCGTCGGGAACCTCCAGACTGATCCCCCGCAAGACAAGGATCACATCGTTGTATACGACCTCGAGGTTGTTGACGGCGAGCATCCGTCTCCTTGTCAGCGGCGCAGCCACCCTACCAACGCCCTAACCTCCGTGTCGTGGGCGAAGGTCGCGAAATCCTGGAACAAATCGCGGGTGGTGACCCAATCCCGTACCTCACCGATCCCCGCCCCGAGGTTCGACGCCTGGCCGCCGCGGCGTGCGCCGGGCTCGGATCGGCCGCCATTGGCCCAATCACCCGCTTAGCCAGCAGCGACCCCGATCAGGAAGTGCGGGCCGAGGCGGTCGAGGTTCTGGGACGGATGGGTGTCGGGGCATTCGACGCGGTGTGGGCTACCCGCGCAGATCCCGCCACCCGCGTGGTGGAATCAGCCGCGACCGCCCTTGGTGAAATCGGCGATGCTCGGGCCGTTCCCTGGCTTGCCGAAACCCTGGCCGATCATCCTGAGGTGATTGTGCGGGAAGCCGCCGTCGCCGCCCTCGGGGCCATTGGAGACGACCGGGCTCTCCCGGCAATCCTGGAGGCGGCGGGTGCCGGCAAGCCGCAGATCCGTCGGCGGGCCGTTGTTGCGCTCACTGCCTTTGAGGGGCTCGAGGTCGAACAGGCACTCATGGCGGCCCGGCTGGATCGCAACCCAATGGTCCGCGAGGTAGCCGAGATGGTCCTCGGTCGGCCCGGTCCAATATCATCATGAGAAGAGTCGCCAGTTTTCCCGGGGTTGCTTGTGGATAACTTGGTGGCATCAGGCATCAAAACATTCCATGACCGCTCGTCAGACGGAAACCGAGCGAAGGCGAGCGCAGCAAGCGAGCGCAGACCGGCCTAGCCTCCCTCGATCCACTCGGAGCCTCCGCTCCAGTGTTCCTGCTTCCAGATGGGGGCCCGAGCCTTGAGCTCGTCGATGAGAAAACGGGCGGCTTCGAAGGCGTCCGCCCGATGGGCAGCGCTGACCACCACTGCCACCGAGGGCTCGCCCACTTCGACCCGGCCGCTTCGATGTTCGACGGCGACGCCAAACAGTGGCCAGCGTTCCCGTGCCGTTCGCACCAGGTCGGCGATCTTGCTCTCTACTTGCTCGGCGTAAACTTCATAGACGAGATGAGTGACGTCCTCTTTGCCGGGAGAGTGGTTACGCACCGTG
>JAUXJL010000135.1 GCA_030624805.1 Acidimicrobiia bacterium | reverse complement strand
GGCGACTGAAGTCAGAATCAGTCGAGCGCTGAACCAGCTCACGTCCCAGCGGACCGTCGTAACCATCGCCCACCGCATGTCGACCGCTGAAGCCGCTGAACGTGTGCTCGTGTTCGATGGGGGTCGCTTGGTTCAGGATGGGTCGCATCGTGAGCTGCTGGCGGGGGGCGGAATTTACGGTCGCCTCTACGCGTCATGGCAGCGAGGCACTGTTACCTGAGGAGCCGCGGGGCCTGGTCGGACGTCGGTCGGGTGGCTGGAGATGGGCCTCGCTTGGCCTACCCGGCAACCAGTATGCCAATGCGGCAGACACCACCCAGAACACGACGTCGACGGGGAAAACACGGAGCCACCCGAATGTCACCGACCACATCGCGGCCGGTGCGAGGAGCACGGGCGCCGAGCGATCGATGCCCAGGCCGGCCCGTTCGGTGATGATCGAGTACCGGACTACGAAGTACTGCACCACCGTTAGCCCGATAAGAGTTGCGACGAGGGTGACTACCTGGGCGGGACGACCCCGGCGCGGTTCGATGCGAGTGGCGACTCCCCCAAACACTCCAACGAGTATGGCCGGGATAGCCCGTTCGAGATTGCCGGCGATGGCAATGAGAAGCCACAGGATGCTGCCCAACAACGCCCCCATGACACCCAGCAGGGCGGCGCGAGCAGGAAAGGGGGCCTTCATGGGTAGTGAGACGTCGCGAGGACCCATTGTCTTGAGGGTTTCATGGTAATAGGAGCCATTTGACATGTATCGAACATATGTTCGATAATACCTTCATGCCCGCCTACGCCGAACTGCATTGTCACAGCAACTTCTCCTTTCTCGACGGCGCATCGTGGCCGGCGGAGCTTGTGGAACAGGCGGCCGCTCTCGGATACACCGCCCTGGCTGTGACCGATCACGATGGGTTCTACGGTGCGGTCCAGTTCAACGAGGCCGCCAGGACGGTTGGATTGCCGGCGGTGTACGGGGCTGAGATCGGCCTATCCGACAATTCGGAAAACCAGGACACCGACCCTATCCCCGGGCCGGGCAGCAACCCCGAGTTGGCCCAGAGCCCGAACAAGAAGCGACGGGGCCGGATTCGCCAGATGCATGGGTCAAAACCAACTGGTGTTGAGATCACCGATCATCTCGTCCTGTTGGCCGGTTCGCCCGCCGGGTATGCGGCCCTCGGTGAGCTCATCACTCGCGCCCAATTCCGGGGTGAGAAGGACCGGCCGGTTTATGTCTGGGACGACCTGGCCAAGGCCGCTCGCAAGGGCGGGCTCATCGCCCTCACCGGTTGTCACCAAGGAGCGGCCCCCCGGGCGGCGGAGGCAGGGGACGCCGGCGCAGTGCGTCGAGAGTTGGGCAAGCTTCGTGAGGTTTTCAGCGATCGTCTGTACGCCGAAGTGTGGGACCACGCCATGCCCGAGGACGACCCGCGCAACGAGTTGTTATCCGAAGTGGCCGCTCAACTGCGGATCCCGGTAGTTGCCACCAACAACGTCCACTATCACACTCGGGCCCAGGCAGACCTGTCCGAGATTCTGGCTGCCATAGGGGGACGGAGGAATCTGGATGCCGCCGACGGGTTTCGCCCTGCCACCGATGAGCGCTTCCTCCGGTCCCCGGCTGAGATGGCCCGACGGTTCGCGCCTTTTCCCGGAGCGGTTGCTACCGCCGCGGAACTGGGAGAGCACCTGGCATTCGATCTGCGGCTCGTGGCCCCCCGACTGCCTGATTTCCCGATGCCGGGACACTTCCGAGGTGAAATGGAGTACCTACGCCACCTGGTGCTCGAGGGGGCCCGAGATGTATACCCGGACGGAGCAGGTGGCATCGAACCGCGGGCTGCCGACCGGCTCGAGCATGAGTTGAAGATCATCGATGAGCTCGGATTCCCCGGGTATTTTCTCATCGTATGGGACTTGGTCGAGTTTGCCCGCTCTCGCGATATCTACTGTCAGATCCGGGGCTCGGGAGCCGATTCGGCAGTATGTCGGTGTATTGGTCTCACCCGGGTCGATCCCATTCGGCTCGGTCTCCCGTTCGAGCGTTTTCTTTCCGAAGAGCGCGGCCGTCCGCCCGACATTGACGTGGATTTCGAAGCCGAACGACGCGAGGAGGTCATCCAGTATTGCTATCAGCGCTACGGACGGGAACGGGCCGCCATGGTTGCCAACGTCATCACCTACCGGGCGCGCTCAGTTCTGCAGGATGTCGGTAAGGCATTCGGGCTCACCCAGGCTCAGGTGAATGGGCTCACTAAGTATCTCGACACGCGTGACCCGAAATCGATCGCCGCCCAGGTAGAACTGCCGGCCGGCCTCACCGCCGACCTCATCTACGAAATCTGCCAACGGCTGGACGGCTTTCCCCGTCACCTCGGAATCCACTCCGGCGGGGTGGTTATCGCAGATCGGCCGTTGTACGAGGTGGTGCCGCTCGAGTGGGGACGGATGCAGGATCGGTCGGTTCTGCAGTGGGACAAGGAATCGTGTGCAGCCATTGGCATCGTCAAGTTTGATCTGCTCGGTCTCGGCATGCTCAACGCCCTGCATCTCACCGTCGACGTCATCGAAGAGTTCCATGGCATTGAGGTTGACCTCGCCACCATTCCCCAGGAGCCCGTTATCTACGAGATGCTCACCAAGGCCGACACGGTTGGTGTGTTTCAGGTGGAGTCACGGGCGCAGATGGCGACTCTGCCTCGTATGAAACCCAAGACCTTTTACGACCTTGCAATCGAAGTGGCGCTCATCCGGCCCGGCCCCATTCAGGGAAATTCCGTGCACCCTTTCCTGCAGCGGCGCAACGGTGAGGCTCCCGTCACCTACCCGCACCCGCTGGCCCGGCCCATACTGGAGAAGACCCTGGGGGTGCCGGTTTTCCAGGAGCAGCTGATGGAGCTGGCCAGGGTGTGTGCGGGATTCAGCGGCGGCCAGACCGACCGGCTACGAATGGCCATGTCATCCAAGCGCAGCATCGAGGCCATGGCCAAGCTGGCCGAGGAGCTATTCGAGGGGATGGCAGTTAATGGGATAACCGGGGCGGCCGCCGATGAAATCTGGGAGAAACTGCAGGGGTTCGCCTCCTTCGGGTTCCCGGAGAGCCATTCGGTGAGTTTTGCCTACATCGTGTATGCCTCTTCCTGGCTCAAGTACCACTGGCCAACCGAGTTCCTGTGCGGGCTGCTCAATGCCCAACCCATGGGCTTCTACACCCCGATGTCGCTTGTACAGGATTCCCAACGCCATGGGGTGATCGTTGAGGGCCCAGATGTCAACCGCTCAGAATATGACTGCACCGTCGAACCGATCGATGCCGATCCTTCTGATATCGCCACCTACTACGGCATGCACTATCGACGGGGCCGCGGCCCAGAAGGGGATCCGCTTCGTCCGGCAGTTGCCTTGCGGATGGGTCTCCGCTACGTGCGCAATCTTGGTGATGCCGAGATCACTCGCATCGAGGCCGCTCGTCAGTTTGGCGATGAGTTTGTATCGGTTGAGGACCTGGCGCAGCGAACCGGGCTTCGACAAGATGCCCTGGAGGGTTTGGCGGCGGCCGGTGCCCTCGAGCCCCTTGGGGTGGGTCGGCGAGATGGGATGTGGGCAGCCGGGGCCGCCGCCGGGCTCGGGCCCGATCGGCTGGCACTGGCGGCCGGGTCGGAAGCGCCACCATTGCCGGGTATGAGCGAGCTAGAAGAGATGCAGGCCGACCTGTGGTCGACTGGGGTTTCGTCTCGCCATCCGGTCGAGTTTGTTCGCGAGCAGCTCGACGAAGCGGATTGTTTGAGCGTTGCAGAAGCACTGAGCCGGAAACGGCATGGTGCCAGGGTGCGAGTGGGTGGGATCGTCACTCATCGCCAACGGCCAAGCACAGCCAACGGAGTGATGTTTTTCAACCTGGAGGACGAAACCGGTCTACTAAATGTGGTTGTGCTCCCGGCGGTGTGGGATGCCCAGCGGGAGGTGGCCCGCAAAGAGGTTGGGCTCATCATCGAGGGGATTCTCGAGCGCCGGGATGGGGTCACCAATTTGGTTGCTCGCCGGTTTCATCCGTTGGTTGTTGAGAAGGTGAAGAGCCGGGATTTTCGCTAGGCCGCAGGCCGCTAGTTCGCCAGTCCCCGACGCAGCCACGACCGTAGTTGCACCAGCTCGGGGAATTCCCACAACAACGAGATCTTTTGGTCGGCCACTGTGTTACCCGTCGGCCGGAGCGAATAGATGAAGAACACACAGGTTTCAGCGATGTCTTCGCCGGGATTGGTGGCGGCGTAATTGGTGACGAACGACTCGGGTGATGCTGAATGGCGGTCGGTGACTGCGCCATCGCTGGTCTCCCAGCCGTCCTCGACGTTCCAAAATGAACTTACGAACCTCTCGAAGACCCGTCCAGGTATGGCGCAACCCTCGATTGAGAAGTAGGTAACGCATCCCTGCTCAACACCTGGATCGGTGGCCGGCACCACCTCGGTTGGCCCGAGCGAAATGAGATGTCCGAGCTCGTGTACCAGCGCCACATCGCGGAGGTTGTCGTCGAGCTCGGCAATACGCAGACTCCACACGGCCAGGCTGTCGGAGAGCGGTTCGACCTGGCCTTCGACTGACCCGGCAATGGCATCGAAGCGACCGACTCGCCATCGGGCGGAGGTCGGCACCAACTCCACCCACCGTGCCCAGGCATCGGCATGCCAGTCCTCGGGTGTGCCTTCGAGCAGCACTATGGCGTCACCCTTGACCTCATAGCTCGCGGTTATGTCTGTTCGTTCTGCCAGATCTTCGATCTGGCCGGCCACGAGAACCATTCCGAGGGTCACCGCGGCACTGAGCGCCAGAAGTCCTGATCGGTTCATAGTGTGAATGGTCGACTCGCCGGCCAGTTCCTTGAGGTGGCATGGCTCTACTGTTTCGGGCATGCCAGACAGCGAATTGGCTTCGGCCACCGGCCACAGCATCCGCAAGAAGGTGGCGGCGGCCATCGTGGCCGCACTCATCATTGGCAGCGCCCTGGCTCTTGTCTTGCTTCTTGCCTTTGGCCCGGATCAGCCGACCATCACTGACGCCGATCCGGGCCGACTGAGCGAGGTGTTGTATGAATGGACCGGCGATCTGCCCGCCTTCGTCGACGTGACGGAGGAGTGGGGGTTGGCAGATTGGAGGAATACCTCGGATCGTGAGGTGAGCGGGGGAGTGGCCATCGCCGACATCAACCGGGACGGAGCGCTCGATATGGTGGTGGCCGGAGGAGACGCTGCCGTCTTCCTGGCCCGAGAGGGGGGAGGATTCGAGTTCAGGGATCTCGAGGTGTCCGACACGGTGGCCGTCGATGCCGGCGACCTCGATATGGACGGCTGGGTCGACATTGCCCTCGGCCGATCAGCCGGCGATGATGTGATCCTGTGGGGTGGCCCGTGGGTGACGAGTACGGGGGACCCCGAAACCACGGAGTTGGATGGCGGGGAGCCAACAACCGGCATCGTCATCGCCCGCTTGTCTGGCGGCGAACTGCCCGATCTGCTTCGGCTCGGGTACGGCACCGGGTCGTCGGCCGCCGACATAGTGTTCGTGCAGGGTTCGGCCCGCAGCTTTGACGTGGTGTCGCTACCTAATAGTGAGCGACGGTCAATGGCGGCCGCAGTCGTCGACGTGAACCATGACGGTCATCTCGATATCTGGATCACACGTGACCTCGGGTGGAGCGATGGCGGCGACTCCCTGCTTCTCGGTGGCTCTACCTACGAGGACGGGGCGGCCACCGCCGGTGTCGGCCTCGAGATAGACGGCATGGGTGTCACGTTGGCCGATTTGAACGGTGACGCTGTGCTCGACGCGTACCTATCCGATCTTGGTGACAACGAGGTTCTCGTAGGCGGCCAGACGACGTTCCGGGCGGAGTCCGAGACCGGAGCCTCACGTATTCGACCTCCCGGTAGTCCCGACTCGGTGATATCAAGCTCGTGGGCCTCGGGTGTGGCTGATCTCAACCTTGATGGGATTCTTGATCTCGTGGTCGTAAATGGCGGCTTTTCTGACCCGGTGCCCAACAAACTTCCGGGAACTCGGATTGAGCTGTCCGACCCACCAGC
>JAUXJL010000029.1 GCA_030624805.1 Acidimicrobiia bacterium | reverse complement strand
GCCCCCCAACTCTTTCGTCCGCGGGTAACCGGCATCCTCGACGAGGACGTCGACACCAGCCCTGAGAAGACTGTCTTCGTCCGAGTAGCCGTTGACTGGGAGGGGCCGACGCCGCGGGCCCGGCCCAGCGGCGCCCAAGACTAGAACGTGCTGTCCGCGCTGGCTTCAGCAGACGCGCTGGCGGTGATTCCGGACGGGACGGGACGCGTGGAGGCCGGATCACAAGTGGATCTCGAGATGTTCCGATACCCAGAAGATCATGGCCTAGTCAGCCCGTAAGCCTATTCTGATCGCTCACAGCGAGGACCGGCATGCCAGAGGATTTCGGAGAGTTCATCACCGCTCGGAGGAGAGAGCTCGAGCTCACACTCGGCGACGTCGCAACCGAGCTGGGGGTGTCGCCCATTTCCGTCTCGAATTGGTCTAACGGGCAGTCGACGCCACAGGCCGAACAACTACAAGCCCTCGCCAAGCTTCTCGATGTGCCCGCCGATGACCTGAGGTCCATGGCGGGGGCCTCGTCAGACTTCGATCTCGAGCTCGACGTGGAGACCACCTCCGATCAAGAGTCATCAGTCACGGCTGCCGAGACGGCCATCCCCGAGCCGGACCCGCCGAACGTCGAAGCTGTTGATGCGGAGATAGATGACGAACTGGCCGAGATGATCGAGGAGGCCTCGGCCGAGTTAGAGATCAAAGAAGCCGAAATGATCGAGGAGGCCCCGGCCGACCTAGAGATCAAAGAAGCCGAAATGATCGGAGAGGCCCCGGCCGACCTGGAGATCAAAGAAGAAGTCGAAATGATCGAGGAGCCCTCGGCCGACCTACAGATCGAAGAAGCCGTCGGGCCCGAGGTTGTCGCGCCTTCGAGTCCCACCCCCCAAGCCGCACCTACCCCCAGCCGGCCACCGGCTCGCCGACCGGCCGCCGCCACAATCACCGCCGAGCGTCCGGTCCCTCTACCCCTCACCTACATCGAGGATCCCAAGCAGCTCCTGCGCTACCGGATACGCTGGGGCCTCACCGTGGTTGCCCTGGTGATCATGTCTTTCATCTTTATCTGGGCAGCCGGCGAGCTCATTAGCGCACTTTCGGACGTGAAGGAATCGGTGACCCCCGGCGGCGGGTCCTCCTAGAACTGAATCCCATACAGGGAAGTGATGTTTGATTTCAAGGCAGTCTCGCTTATTGCGCCCAGGTTGACGTCGAGCAGCCTGCCACCGTCGTCATAGAAAGCGGTGAGAGGCATGGCACCGGGCCTCATTCCCAGGGCGATTGCTAAATCGTTGCCACTGCCGCTGCCGATGTCCCTCGCCAATGGCCACCAATCCACGCCATGTCGCCCTGGCATATACATGGGATTGCCGGGCTCCTCTGAAGCGACTCCCACGAAATTCACCTCGCTGCGCAACTGATCCGAGATGGTGGCGAAGTAGGGGAGTTCGTTGTCGCATTCGATGCACCACGACGCAAAAAAGTTGACGACGGTGGGTTTCCCGGCGAAGTCGGCGAGGGCGACCCGCTCGTCGGTTTCGGCGTTTGGGCCAAAGGCGGGGAGGTCCCACGCCTCGGCCAGCGCCACACCGGTCCGGCCGGTGCCGCCGCCGACGAAGCTGAAGACCACGATGGCGGCGAACACCATCCCAATCACGCCCCAGATGGCGTACCTCTGGCGCTGTTGCGTTTTCTTGGCCAAGGCTGCCCGCGCGGTCGCGCGCTCGGCCTTCTTCTTGCCGGGCGCCGGAGCCTGACTCTTTTTCGGGGCACCTTTTGGCGGAGTCCGCCGGTTCTTCGTTGCCATAGCTCTCCTATCCGAGAAACACGAGTTCTTCGAGACCGATTGCTCGCATGCCGTTCTGAAGCTGGACCGTCACCCACGTCAGCTGGTTGAACACGAGCAGCACGCCGAAAAACGCCAAGGAAACGCCTGAGGTGAGCGTGATCCCGCGCAGGTGACGTTTGAAGAACGTGAAGGCGCCGGTGAGGCGGCCAAACAGCAGTCCGGTGATCAAAAACGGCAACCCGAGCCCGAGTGAATACACGGCTAGAAGGAGAGCCCCCTCAGCTGCCCGGTCCTGCACGGCGGCCAGAGCCAGCACCGACGTGAGGACGGGTCCGATGCACGGTGTCCATCCGAGGCCAAAGGCGACTCCGGCCACCGGCGACGCAAACGGGCCGAACCGATCCAGCTTGGGATGGAACCGCTTCTCTTGATAGAGCCACGGCGCGTTCGCCCAAACAGAACCGAGCAGATACAGAGCCATAGCCAGGACCATCAATCCGGATATGCGCACCAGGAGGTCCTGATTGTCAACGACGACGCTCCCCACCGATGTGGCACCGATGCCCAACAATATGAACACAACGGAGAAGCCGAGGATGAAAAGCCCGGTGTGGCGGGCAATACGCAACGATTGGCCGTCGCGGGCCTCGGACGTGACATCAAGGCCTGTAATCACCGTCAGGTAACCGGGAACAATGGGCAGGACACACGGGGAAATGAACGACACAATGCCCGCCCCAAAGGCGGCAAACAGCGACACGTTCTCGACGATGGTTGATCTCCCGGGCGTCAGGTAAAGAAACTCCCGGCCGGGGTGGCGATGGTGCCAATTGTCGCTTTAGGGACGGTTCCTGACTAGCCGAGCACCCGGGCATCGGCTTCCCGGAGCCGGCCCGCCAACGAACGCATTATGCCCTGGGACACTCGAGGGCTATCGATGAGCTGGACGAAGTCCTTCTTGTGCACAGCGAGAACCACACAGTCCTTCTCGGCAACAACATTGGCGCTGCGGGGGAGACCATCGATAAGCGACATCTCCCCGAACACACCGCCCTTCTCGAGCGTGGCCGTCTTGTGAGTCCCGCGTCGAACCACAAAGCTGCCCTCGAGAACCACATAGACCTCGGCTCCGGTGGCGCCCTGACGAGTGAGGTAGGCGCCTTCGGGAACCTCTACCTCTTCGGCACGGTGGGCCAGCTCGCCGAGATTGGCCCGGCTCAGCCCGGCCAACAATGGAACCTGCTTCAGCGCCTCTACTCGCTGGGTTTGGTTGGTCAATCGCACGTCGGAAACTCCCGTAGTTGTCTAGTAGGGATCCTAAACCGCCTTGACGACTCCCTGCCAGCTGGGTGGTGTGCAGGATCTCTCTCACGATCATCTACCCCGTAGAGGGCCGGCGCACCCACCATGATGACACGGAATTTCGGGTTCACGCCCCCTCCGCCTTCGGCGGCCGGCCCATGAGCCCGGAGAGCATCTGAGTGACCGGCTGGCCCCCGAGCACTCGATCAACCTGGGTTGCGATCGGCATCTCGACGCCGGCGTTTGCTGCCAGCTCGAGGACAACAGGCGTGGTCTTGACTCCTTCGGCCACCATGCTCATCTCGGCCACAATCTCGTCGAGTTGTTTGCCCTCGCCGAGCGCCACGCCGACTCGCTGATTACGGGAAAGCGGGCTGATGCAGGTAGCGATGAGGTCCCCCATTCCAGCCAAACCGGAGAAAGTCGCCGGGTTCCCCCCCAGCGCGCGGCCCAGTCGGCTCAGTTCGGCGAGCGCCCTGGTAATGAGGGTTGCCATCGAGTTGTCCCCGTATCCGAGTCCCCGGGCCATGCCGGCGGCGAGGGCCATCACATTCTTGAGCGAGCCTGCCATCTCGCATCCGACGACATCTGTGTTTGAGTAGACCCGCAAAGTTGGCGCCATAAAGATCGCCTGGAGCTCGGTGGCAATTTTCTCATCGGGCACGCTAACGACCGACGCCGCCGGCTGGCCGGCCACAATCTCACGGGCCAGGTTGGGGCCGGTGAGCACGCCTATTCCCGTCTTGTCGTGGTCGGGCAGCACGTCGGCGATTACCTCTGTCATTCTCATGTTCGACCCGACCTCGAGGCCTTTGGTCAGACTCACAATGGGGACACCCGGTCTGATCTCAACAGCGGCCTCATCCATCACCGCCCGCACGCCATGAGACGGGACGCCGATCACGATGACTTCTGCCTCACTGAGAGCTTCACTGAGGTCCGATGTCGCCGTCAGGCCCGGCGCCAATGTAAAGCCGGGCAAGTAGTCGGCGTTCTCTCGGGTTTCGTTGATGCCTTCGGCCAGTTCGGGTCGACGGGCCCACAACATCACCTCCGAGGACGGGGCGACAAGTGAAGCAACCGTCGTACCCCAGCTGCCCGCACCGATGACCGCCATCTTCATGGGGCGATAGTAGGCGGCATGTCATCCTCGCGAAATAAAAGCAGCTCGAGAACTTGGTGAGGCTCCCGGCCCTTGGCATTCTTCTGATTCATCACGTTCGAGGGGCAATTGGGATGCTGGACAGGGAACAACGCGAGCTGCTCGTGGTTGCCTACACGACTCCGCCCGCACCCCGACTCCATTTTGTAGGCGCCGTGGTGTTCGCCGCCTCAGCCAGCCTCTCAGTCATCGGGCTGGCGTTGGCCGACTACTCGGCGGTCGTCACCGCCTGGCTGATCGTGGCAGCCACACTTGGCTTCGCCGTCGCCGCCGTCCTGTTCGTGACCGGAGTGCGAGTCCGGCGTCAGTTCCGGGTGGAAATGCAGAGAGCGGATGACCCGGTTCCGGTTCAACCGGCCGGCGAAGCCACCACGTCTGTCGAAGCGATCTAGGGAGCAGCCGGTAACGGCACCAGCTTCCACATCGGAATGTCTCGACCGGCCCGGGCCACATAATCCCGATATGCCGGGTAAAAGGCTGCGAACTGATCCAAATACCCCGGCCACTCCTGCTCACTCACCCGTTGTGCCTGGGCTGCCGCCGTTACACGCCCCACCTTGACCGTGCAGGTGGGGTGGGGGGCCAGGTTGCGGGACCAATCAGGCTCGGCCCCGCCGTAGTTGCTTGCGATAACGACGTAGCCGCCGTCTTCCAGGTAGTAGAGCGGGGAATGGTGGGGCTCACTGCTGCGACGGCCGGTGGTGGTCAGCAACAGAGTGGCGAAGGGCGTGGCTCGCCAGCCTCTGGCCCGCAACAGGGCGGCGTCGAGACGGGGAAGGACACGAGAAGCCACCGGACGGAACCACGGTTTGTCCCCCACCCAGCCCGCAAGCGACTGATAGAGCGGCATCCGACCAGGCTACTCGGACATGGTTTCGGCGATGCCGACGACTTCGGCCGCGCACCCCCACGAGAGCGACCAACCGTTTCCGCCGTGGCCGTAGTTGTGAATAATTCCCGGCGTCCCTGCCACCGCTTCGAGCTCGAGGCGAACCGAGTCACGGCCCGGCCGCAAACCGACCTTCACAGCAACAATCTCGGCATCCGCCAGTGCCGGCTCGAGAATGATCGCCTTTTCGATGAGCTGTTCGGTCACGGAATCGTCGGGAGTGCGATCCCACTCGCCGACGGTGCGAGTTCCGCCGACGACACATTCGGAGCCGTGCGGCATGACGTACCCGTATGCGAGCGGACCTTCGTCAACAATGGTCACTCGTGGGATCGACACGCCGCCCAACCGGACCACCTGCCCGCGGATTGGAACGAGCTCAGGATCACCGGTCAGCTCAGTCGCCCCGATCCCCGTGCAATTGACGACCAGCCGATCGGGCGTGGCCAGGTCGGCGAGGCTAGTTACTCGTTCAACCGTGATCGTGCCGCCTGTCTCGTCGAACTGGTCGGTGAGGTACTCGAGATGTGGCACCACGTCTATGACTGCGGTCGCCTGGATGAAGCCATGCTGGTAACCCCCGCGCAGGTCGGCCGGCTCGCACCTGCGGAAGCCCCGGTCGGGGTTCGCCCACCACGGATCCGGTCCCGCTTGCTGCCGTAGCTCGATCATGTCGCGTATCGCCACACCGGGACGGCCGGTCTCGGCCGCCTCGGCGAAGACCCCGAGCGACACCCGCCCCCAGCCAGCTTGGCGGGAGCGAGCGGACGACCCGCGGGGATACCACACGGCACCGGCCACGGAGGAAGCGACTGTCTCAGTCGGCAGCTCGGCAGCCACAATATGTGCGTCGAAGCCCGCCTCACGTAGACGGATTGCCGAGGTGAGTCCGATAACACCCGCCCCGACAACCGTGACGCTCATGGCACGGAATCGGTCAAGCCGGCTTGGCATCGGCTGAGACTACGCAGATGGCTGGTACGCTCGCCGCCGTGACCGCTCCAACGGTTCCCAAGCTGCGCAGGGCGATCAAGCGCAAGTCGCCTGGTCTTCACTACGAGCGTGAACTCTGGGAACAGGGTTTTGAGATCGTGGTGGGCGTCGATGAGGTCGGCCGGGGAGCGTGGGCGGGACCGATCAGTGTCGGCGCCGCAGTCGTCCCGCAGGACCGACGTATCTATAAGGTGCGGGACTCAAAGATGCTGACCGAAGATGAGCGCGAGGCCATGTTTGACCGCATCGCCGGTTGGGTCGAAGCCTGGGCGGTCGGGCACGCCTCTCACTGGGAATGCGATCACTACGGCATGTCGGAGTCCCAGAAGCTCGCCGCCCGGCGAGCAATCGCTGCGCTCGGCGTCCAGCACGACGTCGCCATCGTCGACGGCAACTGGGACTTCGTCGGCGGCCGAATCCGAAAGCTGGTGAGGGCTGATGCCATCTGCCTATCGGTAGCTTCGGCATCGATTCTCGCCAAAGTCACGCGAGACCGGATCATGCGACGTATGGCCATCAGATTCCCCGGATACAACTTCGAGAACAACAAGGGCTACAACGGGCCCCACCACGTCGAAGGCCTCGCCACCCTCGGGCCCACCCCCATCCACCGCAAGAGCTGGGCGTTCATGGACACGATCCCCGAGATCACCGTGCCGCGCTACCGACGGCCTGATCCACAGGGTCAATTATTCGATTAGGGCCTTGACTAGCGTCGGGGTCATGAATTCAGAACAGCACGACCCACCGACACTCGAAGCGATCCGTCGCGCTCGAGACACACTCGGTGACCGGGTTCGAACAACACCCGTTTGGCAATGGCGCGGCCCGCTGATCGAGGAGGACCTGGGCCCGGACACTGAGGTCCTCCTGAAGCTCGAGCTGTTTCAGTACGCGGGCAGTTTCAAACCACGCGGCGCCATGTTGAACATGTTGGCGCTCACCCCTGAAGAACTCATGCGGGGGGTGACCGCCGTGTCGGCCGGGAACCACGCCATGGCCGTGGGTTTTGCTGCAGCCACACTTGGCACGTCGGCCAAAGTCGTGATGCCGAGCAACGCCAATGCGTTCCGAGTGGCGGCCAGTCGTGCCTACGGAGCCGAAGTTGTTCTCGTCGACGACGTACACGACGCGTTCGAGGAGGTTCATCGCATCGAAAGAGAGGAGGGCCGGACCTTCGTGCATCCCTTCGAGGGCTACTGGACTAGCACCGGCACTGCCACGGTTGGTCTCGAGTGGTCCGAGCAGGCTCCGGAGCTCGACGCCATACTCGTGCCCGTCGGGGGCGGTGGCCTCATCTCCGGGATCGCCACGGCATTCAAGCTGCTCCAGCCCGAGTGCCGGGTGTACGGGATTGAACCGGAGGGAGCCGACTCAATGCATCGGAGTTTTGCGGCCGGTGAACCGCAATCGATCGACAAGGTACGCACTATCGCCGACAGCCTGGGGGCGCCCTACGCAGCTCCCTACACCTTCGGCTTATGCCAGCGCTTCGTCGACGAATTGGTGATGATCGATGATGCGCAGATCCGCGACGCCATGCGCCTCTTGTTCACCGAAATGAAGTTGGCGGTGGAGCCCGCCGGGGCAGCCGCGACCGCGGCTCTCGTCGGTCCACTGCGAGACGAGTTGCGAGGCAGACGAGTTGGCGTCTTGGTGTGCGGTGCCAACATCGATAGTGGAACGTTCGCCCGTCAGCTGGAGGCCAACTGAGCAGCTGGGGTGCTCAACGAGACCGTTTTTTCGCGCCCTTCGCTTCTTCGTTTCCGCGACCCGGAGCATCTTTCCTATGGTGGCTCCACCTCCCCGGCTCGCACCTCCCCAACGCGGCGGGGTTTCGTTCGCGTTTTGTGTCACATACGTGTAATACGCTTGACGTAACTACACCCGTGTGATTAACATCGCGGGTCCGTCCCAAGATGATGTGGTAGCTCGCCAACTGCACCACAACATCTTGTGGTTCCGAGCATACGGTGGGCAAAACGTTCTCGGACAGGTGACAAACGACGAGCGAGGAGGCTTCGATGACAGATGCGGCACTGAGGAACGGGATGAGGATCCCCCGGCGGTTCACTCGAGCCGGTGACGACCCCTTCGAGAGCGTTGAGTGGGAAGAGCGCGACTCGCGTATCACCAACCCGGACGGATCGGTCGTGTTCGAGATGCTCGGCGCCGAAGTGCCCGCATCATGGTCCCAGGTCGCCACGGACATCATCGTCTCCAAGTACTTCCGGAAAGCGGGTGTCCCTCAGCGCGACGACGAGGGCAACGAGATCCTCGACGAGGACGGCGACACCCTCCTCGGGCCAGAGCACTCCGCCCGCCAGACCATCGGCCGCCTGGCTGCCACCTGGCGCGCCTGGGGTGAGGACAACGGCTACTTCGCTGCCGCCGACGACGCGCAGGCATTTCAGGATGAGCTCGTATATATGCTCGTCCACCAGATCGCCTCGCCCAACTCCCCGCAATGGTTCAACACCGGCCTCAACTACGCCCACGGCCTCACCGGCCCCGCCCAGGGATTCTGGTACGTCGACCCCGCCACCGAGCAGTCGGTGCTCTCCGAGGACTCCTACACCCGCCCTGCCCCCCACGCGTGTTTCATACAGGCGGTGGAAGATGACCTCGTGAACGAGGGCGGCATCATGGACTTGTGGATGCGCGAAGCCCGTCTCTTCAAGTTCGGGTCTGGCACTGGCACCAACTTCTCGAAAATCAGGGGCGAAGGCGAGCGACTCTCGGGGGGCGGCAAATCGTCCGGCATCATGTCGTTCCTCAAGATAGGAGACCGCGCCGCCGGCGCCATCAAGTCCGGGGGCACGACCCGTCGCGCCGCCAAGATGGTCATCCTCGACCTCGACCATCCCGACATCGAAGAGTTCATCAGCTGGAAGATGGAAGAGGAGAACAAGGTGCGGGCCCTCATCTCCGCCGGGTATCCCTCTGATTTCAACGGCGAGGCCTACCAGACCGTTTCGGGTCAGAACTCCAACAACTCCGTGCGGGTACCGCATGACTTCATTGCGGCGGTCATGAACGACGAGATGTGGGCACTCACCGCTCGCAAGGACGGCGAAGTCATGAAGAAGGTGAAGGCTCGCGACCTATGGCGCCAAATCGCCGAGGCCGCCTGGGCCTGTGCCGACCCTGGTGTTCAGTTCGACACCACCATCAACGAGTGGCACACCGCACCGGCCGAAGGACAAATCCGGGCCAGTAACCCATGCTCGGAGTACATGTTCCTCGATAACACGGCGTGCAACCTGGCCAGCCTCAACCTTGTGAAGTTTTACGACGATGAGGAGCAGGCCTTCGACATCGACGCCTACCTCCATGCCATCCGGCTGTGGACGATCGTGCTGGAGATCTCGGTGACAATGGCACAGTTCCCCTCGCGGGAGATCGCTGAGGGGTCGTACAACTACCGGACGCTCGGGCTCGGCTACGCCAACTTGGGCTCGCTGCTCATGCGTACCGGCATCCCGTACGACTCCGATGACGGTCGGGCTATCGCAGGCACCCTCACCGCCATCCTGACCGGCCATTCCTATGCGACCTCGGCCGAGATGGCCTCGGTGCTTGGTCCGTTCGCTAAGTACGAAATGAACCGAGAGTCGATGCTGCGGGTCATGCGCAACCATCGCCAGGCCGCCTACAACGCCGACGCCGACGAGTACGAGGGCGTGAGCCACTATGTGATGGGGATCGACGGCGATCTGGCACCGGCCGATCTCTTGCAAACAGCCCAATTGGTGTGGGACAACGCCCTCAACCTTGGGGAGCAGCATGGATTCCGCAACGCTCAGGCGACCGTGCTGGCACCGACCGGCACCATCGGCTTGCAAATGGACTGCGACACGACAGGAGTTGAGCCCGACTTCGCCCTCGTGAAGTTCAAGAAGCTGGCCGGGGGCGGATACTTCAAGATAGCCAACCAGTCGATAGCTCCGGCCTTGCGCCACCTTCGCTACACCGGCGATCAAATCGATGAGATCGTCGACTTCGTGGTCGGGACGATGACGCTGCTGGGAGCGCCGGGCGTGAACCGGGCCAGCCTGACGTCGAAGGGCTTCACTCCCGAAGACCTGCGTAACATCGATGAGATCCTGCCGGGTGTCTTCGAGCTCAAGCATGCCTTCAACGTGTTCACGCTCGGTGAAGACACGATGCAGCGGCTGGGCTTCAGCGAGGATCAGTACACGTCATTCGAGTTCGACATGCTGCGCGAATTGGGTTTCTCGGCGGAGGACATCCGGACCGCCAATGACATCATCTGCGGCCGCCAGACCATTGAAGGCGCCCCGTTCTTGCGTGACGAGCACCTGCCGGTGTTCGACACGGCCAACCGTAACGGCAAACACGGCGAGCGGTTCATCCACCACAACGGGCACATCAAGATGATGGCGGCCGCTCAGCCGTTCATCTCCGGTGCGATCTCGAAGACCATCAACATGCCAAACGAGGTGACGGTCGAGGACATCGAGGAGAGCTACAAACTCTCGGCCGAACTCGGGCTCAAGGCAATGGCGCTTTACCGGGATGGCTCGAAGGCATCGCAGCCGCTGTCGGCCACGAGTGATGAGGGTGAACATCCCGATGATGAGTTGGAAGGTTTGCCCGAGGCGCTCGAGGACGAAGCTCGCATCGTGACAGGCGCCGTACCGACGGAGCATTTCGCAGCAGGTGTTTCCCCGACGAAGGCATATCAAGGCATGAGCCGTCCGCGCTTCTTGCTGCCGGCCCGTCGGGCCGGCTTCACTCAGGAAGCCAGGGTGGGTGGCCACAAGCTGTTCGTGCGCACCGGTGAATACGAGGACGGGACTTTGGGAGAGTTGTTCATCGACCTGGCCAAGGAAGGCGCCACCTTGCGCGGCGTGTTGTCGTGCTTCGCCATTGCCGTGAGCAAGGGCCTCCAGTACGGTGTCCCGCTCGATGAGTTCGTCGACACGTTCACGTTCCAGACGTTTGAGCCCCGCGGCATCGTGGAGGGACACCCGAACATCAAAATGGCGAACTCCATCGTCGACTACGTGTTCCGTGCCCTCGGCATGGAGTATCTGGGTCGCACCGACCTCGTACAGGTGCCTCCCACCGAGGCCAGGGTTTTGCCCGAACCCCCCTCAGGCATGGCAACCGAGGCCGGCCAGCAGCTCGGCTTGGAGGAAGCCAGGATGGAGGAGGACATCGACGCCCAAACCCGGGCTGCCGCCTTTGTCGACGCCGAAGTAGTGCCGGCTCAGGCCACTCCAATAGCGGCCCCAGGCGCAAAACTTCCAACCAGTGGCACCGGCGCCGGCGCCACCAACGAGATGACGGCAGGCCAGAGCACTCCGATGATGGTTTCGTTGGACGCTCAGACCAGCTCCGTCCAGGCTGCTCTGGCGTCCAACATGGGTGACGCACCCTTGTGTGACACCTGCGGACACATCACAGTCCGGAACGGCTCCTGCTACCGCTGCATGAACTGCGGCGATAGCAAAGGTTGTAGCTAGCTGTCGCCCAGACCCCTCCCACCATGCTTGATGGGGGCACCGGAAAACAGAGAGGGGCCCTGGAAACGGGGCTCCGTCTCGTTTTCTCGTCGCCTGCGAGTTTCGATAATTAGGCGTCTTGTTGGGTGAGGGCGGCATAAGCCGTGGCGCGCGTGAGGGCTCCCTTCAGTTCACCAGGCCGGAACCGCCCATGAACTGCACGAGCTTCTCCACCTAGCACCGGGTCCCGACGGCGCGGGCAACCAGCAACGGACCTCACAAACGTCGGCCGATCTCAACCAGTAGGTGGCTACTGACCGGGCGCCCGGTAGTCGGTGTGGATAGTGGCGACCTGATCGATGGTCTCGGGTTCTATGAGCACCACCGTTTCAACGGATCCGGTCCCCGATATCGCGGGTTGGAGTGCTGCGGCCGCTGCGTGTGCTTCGCTCGGAAGCTCAACGATCACATAGGCATCAGTCTCGCCGAACGCGTAGTAGAACGACTCGAGATTGCCGCCGACGCTCTCGACGGCTTTTTTGACCGCGTCCCGTCGGCCGGTGCCGCCATCGGCCAGCGTCCCCTTCACCCCCTCCGAGTTGAGATGGGATTTGAAAAGATACTTGGGCATGTTCCCTCCTCCTTGGCCCTCATGCCAAGCTACACGCCACCTCTCGTCGATGACGAGCTGCACCTCAGACTTCGTTGGACAGCGGGGTCTCGTCCAATACGGGGAACTGAGAATCCGGGTAGATTGTCGATCCAGGCTCCAAGAGGACTGCGGAATGACAACACGCCCCACCGGCACTGTGACCTTCCTTTTCACGGATGTTGAGGCCAGCACCCGGCGTTGGCAGGAACATCCGGACGCCATGAAGGGAGCGATGGCGCGCCACGATGCGGTGGTTCGCGGAGCCATTGAAACAAACGGGGGCTCGGTCTTCACCACGGCCGGCGACGAGTTCTGTTCGGCATTTTCGTCGCCACAGCAGGCGATCATG
>JAUXJL010000122.1 GCA_030624805.1 Acidimicrobiia bacterium | reverse complement strand
GGTTGGCCGGGCTCAGGCGGCTCGACCGATCCGAGTTGGCCGGCGATAAGGGCAATCGAGGCTCCTACCACCGTTCCGAGAATCGCCAGACCTCGCAGGAGACTGGGGCTGATGTTGGCTGAGTGGAGACGCTCACGCAGCTTGGTCACGGGCCACCGTCCTGGGCCGATCGCCCGCTTTCTTCGAACTCCTCGTACGCCTCCACGATGGCGGCGACGATGCGGTGGCGGACAACGTCAACCGCCTTGAGCGTGACAAAAGCCACCCCGGGCGTCCTCGACAGCACCTTCCTGGCTTGTCGGAGACCCGACCCGATCTCGGACGGAAGGTCGGTCTGAGTGATGTCGCCGGTGATGACCATCTTGGAGTTGAACCCGAGCCGGGTGAGAAACATCTTCATCTGCTGAGGCGACGTATTCTGGGCCTCGTCGAGAATTACAAACGAGTCGTTGAGAGTTCGGCCACGCATATAGGCAAGAGGCGCGATCTCGATGGTTCCCCGGTCCATCAGCAGGTGGGTCTCGTCTGGTCCCAGCATCTCGTAGAGCGCGTCGTAGAGGGGGCGCAGGTACGGATCAACTTTGGCCTGCAAATCACCGGGGAGAAACCCGAGGCGCTCTCCGGCTTCTACCGCCGGACGGGTGAGAAGAATCCGACGCACCGCTCCGCTGGTCAGCGTCTCTATCGCCGCCGCCATCGCGAGGTAGGTCTTGCCGGTACCAGCCGGCCCAACGCCGAACACAAGCGTGTTATCCCGGATGGCGTCGATGTAACGTTTCTGACCGGCGGTCTTGGCGTGAACGAACTTGCCGCGACCGACAGCCACGCTGTCGGTAAACACACCCGCAGGGCTCGGCACGTCGTCACGCACCATCGTGACGACGCGTTCAACCTGCCCGGGTTCGAGCGGCTGGCCTTCCTGGACAATGATCAAGAGCTCCTCAACCGCGGTCCGGGCCGTTGACACCTCAACGTCGGGCCCAGTCATTACGAGTTCGTTACCGCGCGCGACGAACCGGACGTCCGGGAACGCCGTCTCGATGTCTCGGAGATGGCGGTCGCGATCGCCCAGGAGCTCCAGCATCAGATTGTTGCTGGAAACGCGAAGGGAAAGCTCAGTCATTGGGGGGTGTCCTGCAAGGGAAAACCTCCACGCAAGGAGGAGATCAGCAGTATATCGGCGGGGAAACCGAAGGCCTATACCTATCCGGGAGGCCAACCAAGCTGCCGTCCACCCAAAACATGGAAATGGAGGTGAAAAACGCTTTGTCCACCGACAGGACCGACATTGCTGACCAGCCGCCAGCCGCCCTCCAATCCGCGGCCAACCCTGGCTGCAACATCGAAGAGTGAGGCGAGCAACCCGGCATCTTCAGCTTCCAGGTCCTGGATAGAGGCGATATGGCGCCGCGGAATCACTAACACGTGGGTGGGTGCGGCCGGATTGATATCGTTGAAGGCCACAACGTCTTCGGTCTCGAGCACGATGTCGGACGGGACTTCGCCGGTAGCGATCGAACAGAACAGGCAGTCAGAAATCGGTTTTCTCGCTCGGCTAGGCCGAAGTCACGCCCAGATCGGTGAGCCGCTTCGAGAAATCCTCTTCAGCCTGGTGCAACAGGAGAGACAACAACCGCAGATCGTTGCGACGAATTGTCAAAACTCGCCCATTGAAGTCCTGACGCATCATCTGGATCGCTCGCAAGAAATCCTCGAGCAGTTTGGCCTCGCGGCCCGTGAGCGAGTCGATCTTGTTGAGGTCGACTGTAATGCCACCACTGGGTACGGAGGTGGCGGGCCGGGGCTCGCCCGCCTCTTCCTGGGGTAGCAACTGGCCGGGAGTAACGTTGAAAAAAGCCGCCAGGCGCTGCAATCGGGGAAGCGACAGTGCGCGCTCACCACGCTCATACGCTCCCAGCACCGAGGCCTTGAACTCGCGTCCCGAGATCTGCTCGACATCCTGAAGCGACAGGCCTCGCTGCTTGCGAATCGACCGCAAGCGCTGCCCGACCACCTCGTTGTAACTCACTTCTACGCCTACCTCTTTCCCCACTATCCACCACCAATTTCCTCGCGAGTAGGCCTGTCGGCCTATGGGGCCCCGTCATGATAAACACCAACCCCCCCACCTTCTGAGTATTTCGCTATCCCGCCAGCCGCCCGCTGCGCTCCAGCAGGAGTGTTGCACCTGCTATCGCTGCAGTTTCAACCCGCAGGACGCGCCGCCCGAGTGAGAATCGGTTGGCCGACGCGGGGATCTCTCCTTCCGAAAATCCCGCTTCAGGGCCTATCACCAGGATAACACTATCAACCACGGTGGGTGGTGGAAAGCTTTCGCGTTCTGCCACCCAGAGTGTGGCAGCGGGTAGATCATCAATGTTCACGGGACCTTCGATCTGCATGAGCCAGGCGCCCCTGCTCTGTTCCAGCGCCGAAATCGCCCACGCCGCTGCCTTGTCGGACCCGGGCGGTCGACCCTCTCCCCACGTAGTGTTGAGCCATATGAGCCGGTCCACCCCCAGTTCGGCCAGCTTCTCGACGAGAAATCGCAGGCGCGACGGCTTACGAGGCGGAGCCACTGCCACCGAAACCGCGCTCGCCGGGGTTTCCGACTCTGCCTCGGGTCCACGGAACACGGCTCCCTCCCCGAGAACTCCCTCGCCGAAACGACCCACGCCGTCGGTGTAGGTGACCGGTGACCCGGCCCCCAGTCGAAGCACCCGGGAAAGATGATGTCGGTGTGACTCATCGAGGGGCAGCTCGGAGGGCTCCCACGGGGCTGGGAGGAAAAGATGTGGGACGTGTTTCATTCGTTATCGACGGCGACGGCGACTCCGACCCTCGGCCGGTGCCTCCGAGCGAAGTGCGCCAAACCGGCGGACGGCTTCCTCTTCCTCGGCGGTGAGCTTGGCCGGGATATCCACGCTGATGTCAACCATGAGGTCTCCCCTCCCTCGTCCGTTGAGGCGACCCATGCCGCCGCGGGGAACCCGCACCACCGTGCCCGGCTGGGTGCCGCGTGGAACATCAAGCATCATCGGCTCACCATCGATGAGAGGTACCTCCACCTGCGTTCCAAGTATGGCTTCACTGACCCCAACTGCCAGGCGGTGCCACAGGTCGTCTCCGTCTCGCTCGAACCGGGGGTCGGAGGCCACCGCCACCTCAACGTACAGATCGCCGGGGCGGGTGCCGGCCGGGCCGGCCCCACCCTCCCCTCGCAGACGCAGACGAGATCCGGTGTTCACTCCCGGCGGTATGCCAACGGTGAGCTCCCGGCTCTCGTCAACCAACTGAGCCCCTCGGCAGGTCGGGCACGGCTCACTCACCACTTCGCCCCTGCCGTGACAATGGTCACAAGTCTGAAGCGTGGCCATCGTTCCGAGCATGGTTCGGCGAGATACCTGGACGGCCCCTTGCCCGCGGCACCGGGAGCATGCTTCGGGATTGGTGCCCGGGGCGGCACCGGATGCCCCGCAGGTAGAGCACGCCTGTGGTGCGCTGAAGGTGAGCTGTCTGTCGACTCCAACCGCAGCCTCGGCCAAGGTAACCTCGGCGGTCACAAGCAGGTCCTGACCTGCCCGCTGCTGGGCTTGTGAGCCGAAAGGATCACCAAAACCAAACCCGCCTCCACCAAAAAGGGAACCGAGGAGATCGTTGAGGCTTCCGAAGTTGGAGAAGAGATCGCCGAACTCAAGGGTCTCACCGCGGTCAAAACGGGCGCGTTTGGCCGGATCCGAGAGAACTTCGTAGGCCTCGGCAATATCGCGAAACCGCGCTTCGGCCGACGGGTCACCGGGATTGGCATCCGGATGGGTCTCGCGTGCCAAATGACGGAAGGCTCGCTTGATTTCATCGGGTCCAGCGTCACTGGCGACACCGAGGATTTGGTAGTAGTCCTTCATCACGAGAGGCTGTCTGTCAGGCCCTCGCCGACCTCTTCCACGACTCGGATCGTCCGGCGGTAGTTCATACGCATCGGGCCGAGAACCGCCACCCGACCTGAACTGCGGTCGAGCCCGTAGGAAGTCGACACCACCGCCAGGTCGAGCTCGTTCGCTCCAAGCTCAGGCCCGATCAGCACCGACGTACCGTCGGCCTGACTGTCGATCAGGCCCATGACCGATGAGTCGCGCTCGAGCAATTCAAGGATGAAGTGAACCTTGGAGATGTCCTCCCACAGGCCCGCCAGCATGCTCGTGCCGCCCACGAACATCTCGCGGGTAGCCGACTCGGATTTGAGGGCGGCGTCGGCCAGGGTGGTCACAATCCCGGCGTCCCCAGTCGGGAGCTCCTTTGGGGCGGATTCCAGCGCCTGGCGTGCCTCGGCGAGCGTGCGACCAACCAGAGTGCGTTCGAGCAAATCCTCCAATCGGCTCACCTGCGAGGAGTCGATTGCCGACGGGAGCCGCACCAGCTCCTGGGTGACCTGGCCGGCTTCGGTAACCAACACCATCAACAACACGTGGGAGCCGAGCTGAACAAGATTGACGCCGTGAATCTCCTCACCGACCAGGCCGGGCCCAATGACGACGGCCGGATAGGCGGTGATGTCGGTGAGCAACTCGGAGGTTTGTTTGAGGAGGCTGCGGAGCTCGTGATGGAAGGACATGAAGAACTCATTGATACGGTCGCGAGTGCGTGCTCGGAGTCGGGCCGGGTCGGTGGTATCGACGTAGTAGCGGAACCCCTTCTCGGTCGGGACGCGGCCCGCCGAAATGTGGGGCTGGGTTACGAATCCTTCGGCCTCGAGGGCGGCGAGGTCGTTGCGGATGGTGGCAGAGGACACATTGAGCTTGGTGACTTCGAGCACGGCGCGCGACGACACCGGGTGTCCGGTGCGAATGTGCTCGTCGACGAGCGCGTTGAGAACGGCAGCTTTGCGGTCGTCCATGCGGTCAGGTTAGCAGTCTTTTAGCAGTCATCGGTTACGAGTGCTAAGGGATGCCTCTTGTCAATTTCCGGCCGGGCGGCGTGAGAAGGGTGAAGGCTCACACCCGACCAGGCTACGCATCACGTTCTTCCGGCGGCTCGGGCGCAGGGAGGCCGAGAACTACTCGGGCGACTGCGTCGGTAAACAGAGGGTCCCGAGCGATGATTCGGTCGTCGGTCACTTCCAGCTTCCCAGCCATGATGAGGGCTTGACCGTCGGGGTCACCGGCCAAAGCTGGACCGACCGCCCCCGCCGCCACGCCTGCCCGCAGGCGCACGCCGAGGAACACCCGTTCTAGCTCAGCATCCCACCCGGTGACTTCTTCGGCGCCCGCCTCGGGCCTTTCCCCGTCCTCCACCATCTCGAGGTAGGCCTCTAAACGGCGGACGTTGCGGCGGCGCACCCCAGCGCAGTGTCCGTGGGCACCCAATCCGAAAGCCAGGTAGTCACCCTGTGCCCATGTGTTCAAGTTGTACTGAACTTCGTGACCCGCTCGGGCGTAGTTGGAGACTTCGTAATGCTCGAAGCCTGCTCGGGTGAGGATCGTGCGGGCTCGTTCATACTTCTCGGCTTGATCGTCCGGGTCGGGCCCGGCACCGCCGGCAGCTACGGCCCTCCCCAGTTCGGTCCCGCGTTCGACGGTAAGGGCGTAGGTCGAGACGTGATCGGGCTCCAAGTCGATGGCAGACCGCACTGTCGCCACCCACGAGTCCTCGGACTCGGACGGTGTCCCGAAGATGAGATCGACGCTGACGGAGTCAAACCCCGCCGCCCGCGCCCGGTCCACCACCCGGCGGGCGTCCGCCGCAGTATGAACTCGGCCCAGCTCGGCAAGGACGACGTCGTCGAACGATTGCACGCCAAACGACACCCGGTTGAAACCGGCAGCCACGAACCCATCGGCTCGTTCCGGCGTCCAATCTTCGGGGTTGGCCTCGAGACTGGCTTCTGCACCATCACTGAGCCCGAACCGGTCCGCCAGCCGCGCGATCAGTCCGCCGAGGAGATTCGGCTCCACGCGGCTCGGCGTGCCTCCGCCCACAAATACCGACCCGATGGTTCCGGCCCTCGGCTCCATCTCGATCTCAGCGAGCAGGGCTGAAAAATACCGGCCGGTCAGGTCATCCCGGCCCGCCACAACCGCAAAGTCGCAATACGGACACACCCGCCCACAAAACGGGATATGCACGTAAGCAGCCAGCAATCGCCGACTCACTCGCTGTCGATTTTGAGTGCGTCGATGAACGCGTCGTTCGGTACCTCGACGGACCCAACCATCTTCATGCGCCTCTTGCCTTCTTTCTGACGCTCGAGCAGCTTGCGCTTGCGGCTGATGTCGCCTCCGTAACACTTGGCGGTAACGTCTTTGCGCTTGGCCTTCACCGTCTCGCGGGCAATGACCCGGCTCCCGACGGCGGCTTGGATTGGGATGTCGAAGAGTTGGCGCGGAATCAGTTCGCGAAGGCGTTTGGTCATGCTCGAGCCATAT
>JAUXJL010000294.1 GCA_030624805.1 Acidimicrobiia bacterium | reverse complement strand
GATCGACCGAACGGGGTGATCAGCGTCACCGCCAGAGCCACCAGCCCCAAGACTGCAGCCGGGATGAGCCACTGGTAGGACCATCGCGACGGCCTCGGCGACGCGTGCACAGACGGAGCGGCCTGGAGGCGGGCTGCCAGTGCTTCAGCGGTCAGGTGCCCATCCTTGGCCTCGGCGAGCGCCTCGTCAACCGACCGATGAATGGCGTCGGTCAGTTGCGACGGCGGAGGAGCCCAAGCACCCAACCCGGTGATCGACGCCTCGAGCGTTCGCGCCAAGTCGGCTACGTCGGCGGATGGACTCTCCCCTCGGCCGGGTCGCGCGAACGATTTGAGTTTGGCCGGGTGGGCGGCGGCGAAGCTCACGGCGTCTGGGCCGATGGTGCCGTGGACGATGCCGAGGGCGTGCAACTCGCCGAGGGCGGATGCCAGGCCGGCCGCGTTCGGAAGAAACTCCTCCACCGGCATCGGTGTCCCGGCCTCCAGACGATCGGCGATGGTGACGCCGCCGGTCCACTCACCGACCATCCAGGTGTGGTCTCCATCGGTGCCCGCCGCGTAGACCTCGAGCAAGTGGGGGTGAGAAACAGACGCTAGGGATCGGACATCGGATAGGAACCTTCGGCGTCGCTCCCGGCCCACCTCTGGGCCCAGCATGCGCACAACGATAGGTCTATCGAGCGTGAGATCGGTGGCCAGCCATTCCTCAATGTCGTGGTCTCGACCGAGCCGGATCTCCAGCTGATATCTGCTTGGCAGGGTGGCTGCCATCTCAGCTCAGCGCATCCGGATAGCGAAGTAGCTGGAGGCGTTCGGGAAGGACGGCATATCCTTCGGACTGATACAGGGCCAGGGCTCCCGCATTGTCCGGCTTGGTGTTGAGGATCATGGTCTGAGCCCCCCTGCGCCGGGCCCAGTTGTGGGCGGCCCGAGTCAGTACCCGGCCAAGTCCCCGGCGTTGAAAGGCAGGGTCGACTGCGAGGCGCTGAAGGTATCCAGTCCCGCCTGCGCAGGCGGCGATCGCGTAACCGGCGAGTGTTCGAGCGTTCGGGTCGTCGAGCCCCAACAAGGCGCTGTCCGACGTCGAACGAAGTGCCTCAACGAGTGCAGGTAGGTCCGCTTTCCACATGGGCCCGAATGCCGACGCGTCGATCTCTATCACGCGGGCCCATGCATTGTCCCCCAACATTCGTACCCCCCCGGCGCCGGGATGCTCGCCGTTGACCGGAGTCCTGAGCAGCGTGAGTTCGACATACGGGTGGAAGCCGGCCGCTCGCCAGAGTGGCTGGGCGCCTGCCATGAGAGGAGGCGAGACGACAGCGCTGGCACCCAGCCCGAGAACGGTCTCGGCGGCGGCGGTGAGGAACGCCGGGGACCCTCGCACGAGACGCATGTGCGCATCTGATCGGGACCGATTCCATGGCCGGGCCACGGCCCGGGACCAACCCCTCCGCAGCGCCACCGGATTCGGCCACTCCCCTCGGACTCGCATCAGATGAGAGACTGGTCGAGCACGGTCCGCTCGTTCGAGTAGGTGAGTCGGTGGCGCGCCTCGGCCGGTTCCAGGAGCGCCACCTCTTCGACCTCGTCGTCGTGATCTGCGGGGTCACCGCCGACAGCGTCCATACGGTAGAACTCCACTCGCTTGTGGACCTTCTCCCCGGCGCCGTCGACAAACCAGTAGTCGATCGTGGCGGCGGGAACGTCCACGGAGACTGTCACCTCGAGGCCGGTTTCCTCCTGGACCTCTCGGACCGCAGCCTGCACGCCATCCTCGCCAGTCTCGGGGTGACCCTTAGGCAGGCCCCACACCAACTTGCCTTTGAGGCTGGTGGTTCGGATAAGAGCGACGCGGCCGTCTTTGTCAGTGACCACACCGCCCACAGAGAAGTCGTTTCGCATTAAGCAACAGCCTGTTGTCGTCGTGGCAGAGTAGCCGTATGCGCCTGCTTCATATCACCCACGAAGTGTTTGAGCTGCACTCAAACGGCACTCAACATCCGGAACGCCCGGAGCGGCTCAGGGCGGTTGTCGCCGGGGTGCAGGCAGCGTCCGGCATAGACGTGGTTGAAGGCATTCCCCCGCCGGCCGACATGGGCGCCCTCAGCCGGGTCCATTCCCCGAGTTATGTGTCGGCCATAGAGACCTTCTGCAGGGCGGGTGGTGGCCGTCTGGATCCGGACACCGGGGCGGTGCCCGACTCGTGGGAAGCCGCTCTACGGGCGGCGGGTGCTGGGCTGGAGGCGGTGGAACAACTCATGCGAGGCGAAGCTTCCGCAGCCTTCCTGACAGTGCGACCGCCCGGCCATCATGCCCTGGCCGCTCGGGCGATGGGGTTCTGTCTATTCAACAACATCGCAGTGGTGGCAGCCGCCCTCGTCGAGGCCGGCCAGAGGGTGACCATCGTCGATTGGGATGTTCACCATGGAAATGGGACCCAGGCGATGTTCTATGACCATTCGGACGTGCAGTACGTCTCTTTCCATGAGTTCCCTGCCTACCCGGGTACGGGTTGGCTCGACGAGCTCGGAGAAGGGCCCGCCCGAGGCACCAACCTCAACTTCCCTCTGCCATCAGGAACCGGCGGGGACGTGTATCGCCGCGGTCTCGTCGAAGTCGTCTCATTTGTGGAGCGGTTCGCACCCGACTGGCTGCTCGTCAGCGCCGGCTACGACGCCCATGAGCGAGATCCGCTCGCCTCGTTGCGCCTCGTCGAATCCGATTACGGGCTTCTCGGAGCCGCAGTGGCGGACATGGTTCCGCAGGGTCGCCTGATCATGTTTCTCGAGGGAGGTTATGACCTCGGTGCCTTGAAACGGTCGGTGGCCGCCACACTCGAGGGGGCAGCCGGCCGGCCGCCGGCGGGGGAGCCGCTCAGCTCACCCGATTCAGCCTGGCAATTCCTGCAGCAGGCACTCGATACCGCAAAGCAGGAAATCGGCTGATAGACGGGGTTCCGCCTTGATTGTTCTTGTCAAG
>JAUXJL010000055.1 GCA_030624805.1 Acidimicrobiia bacterium | reverse complement strand
TCGAGGCAGCCTCGGCGCGGTGGGCGCTGAGAGACTCGAACCTGCGACCTCTTCCTTGTAAGGGAAATACAGCGAGTTCCTGTGACCGGGAGAATAGCTCGAAAATGGCCTCTGAGCAGGGAGTTTGTCTCTCATCGATGATCGTCGATTTGCACCGTTTCTCGACAACTCGCGTCCTATTCGCGTCCTGGGATCCGATGAAAGGACTGCCCTCCAGAGATCACTCCCCGGTGTGGGGCGTATCGTGCGAGAAGAGTGACATGACCGAGGACCAGTTCGCACTCATCACCACCGATCCAACAATCGCTCATGGCCAGTCGACGATTGCCGGTACCAGGGTTTTGGTCAGCGTCGTGCTGGACTGCTTGGCAGCTGCCCGACGACGCAGGAGATCCTCGCCGAGTATCCGCCGCTCACCGAAGAAGGCATCCGGGCTGCGGCGGCCTACGGAGCCGCACTCGCCCAAGATGAGCTGCTACCCCTTCCCCCATCGCAACGAGGGTCAAGCTCGACGAGAACCTCCCCAGGAGCGTCGCCACGCTATTGGTCTCAGCCGGTGCCGACACGGATTCGGTCACCGATGAGGGACTGGCGGGCGACGACGACCAGACCGTATGAGCCACAGCCCGACTGCTCCTCACGTTGGACCGCGACTTTGGCGACATCGGCCGCTACGAACCGGGCACACATGCTGGGATAGTCGTCCATTGCCTTCCAGACAAGTCAGCTCCCGCCGTTGTTGAAGCCATCCGGAGGCTGATCGCCCGCCTCGACCTGGCAGACCCCGCGGGCACGACCGCCATCCTGGAACCTGCCCGCCTGCGAATCCGGCGTTCCTCCAGCTAGCTAGGGGAATAGTCTTGGCTATGAGCGAACCGAGGATCGACGATCGTGTACCAATACTTCGGTCCGGTTCGGACCCTTCACACCAGCACCCCCATCCCCACGAGCCGCCGCTGTGTTCACTTTTACAACCCGATCGCGGAGGACCGTGCAGACCGAGCCGCAGGGGCCAGGTTAGAGGCGGCGTGGGGGGCCGAGAATCCCGCCAAGGCAGGCCGCCACATCAGCCTGATGCATAAAGCGATGGACGAGGGGATCATCAAGGCCGGGGCTGAGCGAATCGAAGGTGTTGCCGATTCGGCTGGGTGGCCCGGCCACATCACTCGATGCCGAGCAGCTCCTGAAGCATGTCGTGGCGCCACTCCTCGGTGCTCTTCACCTGGTTGAAGGTGTACACATGGAATCCGAAGACCCGAGCCTCCGGGGAGGCCAAGGTCGGCGCCAGACCGAGGACGAGAGCGTCCGGTGCGTAACCCCCTGGACGGATCAGCTTTCCGGCGAGGCTCTTGTTCTTCGACAGGAACCGCATCGAATCGCCGACCCCGATGCGAAGAGAGATCCTGAGCAGCTCGCCGAGGTCGGCGATACCGGGAATCCCGAAGTAGATCGGAAGCCTGATGCCCCTGTCACGGGTTTGCAGCACCCACTTGTTGATCGTATCCGGGGCGAAGCACATCTGCGTCGTCATGTCCGTCGCGTAGGGCTCCTTTTCCTCCAGGGCTTGCTGCAGGGATTCGTCGGAGATGAGCGGGTGGCCCTCCGGGTAGGCGGCCACGCCCAGCGACCTTATCCCATGGCCGATGTCCTCCATCACCTCGATCATTGCCATCGAATCGAAGAACTCGCCCGGCTCATCCGAGTCACCGGCAACTACCAATGCCCCCGTGATGTTGTGGCGGTCGAGTCGTTGGAGTATCGCCTCGAGCTCCCGACGATCCTGCATCAGCCGCGCCGCGAGGTGGGGGATCACGGTGAAGCCGCGCTCGGCCAACTCCACGGCGACGTCGATCGTCGCGCCCATACCTCTGGACGGGGACGCCATGACGGTCACGGTGGCGCCTTCGGGCAGGTAGGCGGCCTGGTCATAGACGTTCTTCAGGGGTAGCAGCTCGTATCTGAGATCCTGGAGCCGGGAGCGGACTGCCGCGATCTCGCCTCGACCGAGGCCTTCGGTGAATCCCTTCCTTCGCCTAGCTATTCGACGTCTCATCGACACCTCGACTGCGGACGCGCCGCCTGCGGGCCTTGTCGACGGCCGCCGGTGCCTCGGGGAGATCGATCTTCTCGGCCATATGCGGGTACTGCGCCGAGGCGTGAGGAATGTGCAGCGCGGCTACGAAGTGCTCCTGGAAGCTCGGTTCGGTGGCCGTCTCGATCTTCTTGATCGTCTTGACGACGCCTTCGATCTCGGTGCGGGCTGCTGCGCTCAACAGGGCCAGGATGGCACCTGATCCGGCCGCGTTGCCCGCGGCCGAGACCCGGTCGAGGTCACAGTCCGGAATCATGCCGAGGACCATTGCAAATAGCGGATCGATGTGGCTGCCGAAGGCGCCGGCCAGCCGGATCTCATCGACGGTGTCCACACCCAGATGGTCCATCAGCAACCGGGAACCGGCGTCGAGGGCCGCCTTAGCGAGTTGAATGGCGCGCACGTCCGATTGTGTGATCAGGATGGGCGGCGGTCCGTCCCATAATACGAAGGAAAAGGTGCGGTCGTCGGGCACTACCCGCTCGGTGGCGATGTCCCCGCGGATAGTGCCGTCAGGGCTTATGACTCCGGCGAGATACAGCTCGGCGATGGCCTCGATGATCCCCGATCCGCAGATGCCGGTTATCCCCATCCTGGCCACTTCGTCACTGAAGCCGGCCTGGTCGGACCACAGGTCCGATCCGATCACCTTGAGACGGGTCTCGAAGGTGTCGTGGTCAACCCGCACTCGTTCGATGGCGCCTGGTGTGGCACGCTGACCCGAAGAGATCTGAGCACCTTCGAACGCCGGACCGGTCGGGCTCGAAGCGGCGAGCAAACGGCCCGAGTTCCCGAGCACTATCTCGGCATTGGTCCCGACGTCCACCAGTAGCTGCACCGCCTCACCTCTGTGCGGAGCTTCAGCCAGGATCGCCCCGGCGGCGTCGGCACCGACGTGGCCGGCAACACACGGCAGGACGTACGCCCGGGCTCCAGGATGAACTCGGATCCCCAGGTCGGCGGCGTCGATGCGCACTGCCCCGTCGGTGACCAAGGAGAACGGTGCGGTTCCTAGGGGTGTGGGATCCAAGCCCAGGAACAGGTGATGCATGATCGGGTTGCCCACCAGGCAGATCTCGAGGATGTCGGAGCGGTCGGCACCGTGCTCGTCGACGAGGCTGCCGGTGAGGTCATCGAGGGCCCTCCTAACCACGAAGGTCATCTCGTCGGCTCCGCCTTCGCGCATCATCGCGTAGCTGACCCGGCTCATCACGTCCTCCCCGAAGCGAATCTGAGGATTCATTACGCCGGCAGTTGCCAGGATCTCACCGCTGCCCAAATCGCATAGGTGCCCGGCGATGGTTGTGGAGCCAACATCGAAGGCAACCCCCAGCACGACATCGCGATATCCGGGCCAGACGCCCGTAGCGGCGGTGCCGTCGTGGACCGCCACCGTGACCGCTCCGCCTCCTGTGTCGAGGGCCATTGTCAGCTCGACGCGGGCAGTCTCGTGGATCTCGATCGAGTCCAGATCCCACTGGTCACGAAGGGCTCGCCCGATGAGGTCGACCTGGTCGACGGCTTCCTGGGCAAGGCCGGTGGTCTCGACGTAGTAGAGCCGGACGGCCGGGTCGACCTCACGGGATACGAGTTCTGGCCGCTTGTGCACGACCTGCTGGTGGATCTGGCTTTCCGGGGGCACGTCAATTACCACACCGCCCAGGATCCGAGCCGAACAACCCAGCCTGTGGCCATCGCCCAGCGGCCGGCGAGCTCGGTAGTCGATCTCCGTAGGGCCGGGCGGACTGAGTCGGTCCGGGTCCAAGGGGGTGGATCGGCCGGCGCCCTGGCGTATCTGGCACCGTCCGCAGATACCCCGACCGCCACAGATCGAGTCCAGGTCGACTCCCAGCTTCCGAGCGGCATCCAGGACTGTCGTGCCAGAGGCGACGTCGCCTTGTAGGCCCGACGGCGTGAACAGGACTCGGGCGGTCCGGGCCACGAGTCAGCCGTTCGGATTGGGGCGTTGCCGCCCCCTCCGGCGCCGACCCCGCTCGGAATCTTCGGGCTGGCGATAAGCGCCGATCCAGGCGCTGCAGTTGGGATCGAGGCCGCGCAGCACATTGGTTGCATTAATCGTCGCGGTGATCTCTGGCTCGAGTGGATTGGTGATCGCAGACGTAAGACCATGTGTCGCGGCCATCGCCAGAAAAGTGGCGTTGATGCCGATCCGGTTCGGTAGGCCAAAGCTCACGTTGGACGCTCCGAGCGTGGTGTTGACTTGGAGCTCGTCACGCAGCCGGGGCAGCAGCCAAAACACCTGCTGGGCGGCGGTGGGAATCGCCCCGACCGGCATCACCAGCGGGTCGACAACGACATCCTCCTTGGGGATCCCATGATCGGCTGCCCGGCTGACGATCTTTTTCGCCACCGCGAACCGGACGTCGGGGTCCTCGGAGATCCCGGAATCATCGTTGCTGATCGCCACCACCGCGGCGCCGTAGCGTGCCACCAGCGGCAATACCGCTTCAAGGCGTTCGTCTTCACCAGTCACCGAGTTGACCAGCGCCTTGCCCCGGTAAACGGCCAGCCCGGCGGCCAACGCCTCCACGACCGACGAGTCGATCGACAACGGCACATCGGTGAGCGACTGGACCAGCTTCACCGTTTCGGCAAGGATCGCCGGCTCGTCTGCAAGGGGAATTCCGGCGTTGACGTCGAGCATGTGTGCCCCGGCTTCGACTTGGGCAAGCACATCCGTCTTCACCCTTCGAAAATCTCCGGCTTTCATCTCCTCGGCAAGCTTCTTCCTTCCGGTCGGATTGATGCGCTCGCCGATGATCACGAAGGGCTGGTTCAAGCCGATCACGACTTCCTTCGATGCCGAACCGACAACGGTGCGCGTCACGCCGTCGCTACCCGGGTCTCGGCAGGGGCGGTGATGTCGACGAGCGCCGGCTCTAGCTCCCCGTAGCCGACGTATCGATGCTCCAGGATAAGCCCGAGACGGTCGGCGGCGGCCTCGGCCTGCGCGGTGAGGGCCGGATTCTCTGTTTGGGCCAGATACACGACCCGTCGATAGTTGCCGAAGTAGTCCTCCAGCAGCTCCGGGTGCCGGTCAAGCCCGAGACCCCTCCAGATCAGCCGGTCGAAGTGGCGCACGACGTAGTCGGTCAGATACAGCGTTCCCGGCTCCTCTTCGTGGAGGGCTTGGAAGCGGTCGGTCCCGGCATAGAACTGGTAGCAGTGGGCTCCGGTCAGTCGCTCCACGCCGTAGCGGGCCAGCACCTCATCGAGTCTGCCGCCCGTGCCGCAATCGGCGTACGCCACGAATATGCGCTCGTAGCGGCCTACTACCCGCCTCAAGTGCCGGTCTACGGCACCGGGAATCTGCTCCGGCCGGCTGTGAAGCCGGGCGGGAAGGCACTCGACATCGAACCCGGCGAGTCCATTGCGGTCGATGATGACGCCCAACTCGCGGGCCAGAGCACCGCAGGCGAGGATCAGGACCCGGGGCCGAGCAGCGTCAGCCGGCACCACGCCTCCCCGACACCAGGCGCTCTGCCGTATCGGCGGCCACGGCGGCATCTCGGCGGTACGCGTTCGCCCCGACTGCATCCCCGAACTCCTTCATCCAACAGGCCGGTGACATCCCGGGTGCCGTCTGGGGATTTCTTTGAAGAACATCGAGGTCTCCGATTCTCCGGAGCCGAACGGCCGAGAGCGGCATTGCTGAATTAGGCAATCAGCGATATAGCCAACGTGGCGGCCTGGCTGGCATCCGGCGCATACCCATCCGCGCCAATCTTACGCGCATATCCATCCGTTACAGGGGCCCCACCGACCATCAACTTAACAGCACCACGCAGTCCGGCCTCTTCAATCGCCTTGATCGTGCTTTCCATACTCGACAACGTTGTGGTCAACAAGGCCGAAAGACCAAGAATATCAACGCCATTCCGAACAGCCTCTACGAACTGGGCGGGAGCAACATCCGTCCCCAAATCCACAATCTCGAAACCGGCACCTTCTAACATCATGCCCACCAGATTCTTCCCGATGTCGTGCATATCACCTTGTACGGTGCCCAGAACCACTTTTCCGACAGGCTCAATGCCCGCATCTACCAGAAAGGGCCTCAGTATTGACAATCCTGCTTTCATAGCCCGGGCGGCAATCAACATCTCCGGAACGAAATATTCGTCTTCTTCAAAGAGACGCCCGACCTCATTCATCGCCGCAATCATCCCCTCTAGGAGGATAGCTGATGCCGACACTCCGGCATCCAGGGCGGCCTGGACGTATTCTGGCGTTGCCCTCATATCACCGTCCAATACGGCCTCATAGATCTCGTCTATTTCGTCCATATCACCTCATTGCCCCAAGTCTTGTCATGGTCAATATGGCTACCTTCACTTTGCTCCGGATGATCTATCCCTCACTGCCAGGCGATAAATCACCTGCCTAGGCTGTCTCTATTGATACCTGCACTGGCGCGCCTCGTCGGCAAAAGCAGCGAGCAGGTTGGCGTCAGCATCGAAAAAATGGTCCGATGGACTGAGGATGTAACCGCCACCTTCGCCAGCCTCGGCAAAACGGCGCCGCACAGCTGCCCTGGTATCCTCCTCAGAGCTATTCACGAAATGGTGATACTGATCGAAGCCGCCTATCATGCAAACTTTGTCGCCGATCCGCTGCTTGGCTTCTGCCAAACGCGCGTCACCGCCCATCTCCGGGGGTGTAAAGGTTTCCATCGCGTCAGGTTCCATGGCAGCGATGTCTTCCAGAATGGGCATCATGCCGCCGCAGGTGTGATAGGCGATCCGCTGCCCGGCTTCATGCACCAGCTCGATGAGTCTGGCATCATAGGGCGCCACAAACTTCCGAAAAAGCTTAGGAGAAATAACGGTGGTTGATGCATCGCCACCACCCAGCTCCAACACGTCGTATTGTGCGCCTTTGAGGGAGCGAATATAGACCTCCTTCCGGCCATTAAGAATCCCCAACAACTCATGAACCCAATCAGGGTCATCAAAGGTTGCCAGGATCAGTTTCTCGATGCCGACGAGCACGGCGGCATCTTGCCAGGTTCCGGGCTGGCCAGAGATGTCGAAACCACAGATGGTGCCACGCACCAGCCCCCGTTCGCCAAAGGCTTCTGCTTCCTGATTGACCTGCTCAACATTACATTTGGGTGCCGTCACATATTCGCCGACGATGTCGATGTCTTTTTTTTCTTTGATCAGATGCTCCGTCACCCAGGTCGTGTATTCATTGCTCTGCAAAACAGTCGTCAAATTGCCCTTGGGTGTGGTGATGGTGTAACGAATAGTTTTGTATCTGGAGTCAGGCAAAGCCTCATGCGTAATGCACCAGTCATCGGATACGATACGCTTGCTAAACGAGGGATTTGTGGGCGCCTCTTGCAGCGGATCGAAATACTCACCCTGGGATGGATCAGGGCGATAAGGCTCCGTCCAATGAATGGCGTCCATGCCGAGATGATCGAAAACCTCGATGTCGGTTTTGCCGTCCATGTATGTGTTGCGAAAATAGTCCTGGAGGTGGTGGGTTGTCACCGGCAGCCGGTCCGGAACGCCACCTTTGAGGGCTGTCAACAGCCTCTGTTTCGATGTCATTTCCATTCAGAGAATCTCCTCTCTCTTGAGAGACCGGCTTCGACCGCGGCGAGGCGGTCCAGCACCTGACGCACCCGTGCCTGGAAAACGGGCCGGATCGGGAGGCTCAGACCCACCCGCGTCTCGGCGACCACCTTCAGGATGGCGTCGGCATCGTCCACCGTGGTGGCGAGGGGCTTTTCGCACATGATGTGTACGCCGCGGGCGGCGGCGACGGTGACGTGCTTGAGGCGGCGCGGTACGAGTTCGATCTCGTGCGGCTCCGAGTCCTCTGAGCTGGCGAGATGATTCACCCTTTGACACCGCCGGACATCAGCCCCGAGAGGATACGTTTCTGCCCGAAGACATAGACGAGGATGAGCGGCACGCTCACAAGGACAATGTGGGCGAATGAGAGATTCCAAGGGACCTGCCTGACGGATCCCTCAGAGAACTGGAGCAGGCTCAGAGGTAGCGTCTGTGTTGATTGTCCGCGGAGCAGGAACAGCGCCCCAAAGAAATCGTTCCAGATGAAGATCACGAGGATGATGCCGACGGTGAACAGGATTGGGCGGAGAAGTGGCAAGACGACCCGGTAGAACACTTGGATCTTGGATGCCCCGTCCACAACAGCGGCCTCCTCGAGGCTCTTTGGCACGGTGCGGACGAAACCAGTGAGGAGGAAGATCACAAGGCCGAGTCTCGTGCCGATGTGGAACAAGATCAGGGCCAGTCGGGTGCCGTCGATGCCAAGTTGTTGCATGAGGAAGATCTCGGGGATGATCGCTGTCGGGAGCAAGAGACTGAAGACCGTGATGTAGTAGATCACGGTCATCGTCCGTGATTCAGATCGTCCGAAGGCCCACGCCGCGAGTGAGCCGACAACAATCATGATCGTGACGGACGTCACCGTGACGAACAGGCTGTTCGCGAACGCCAATGGGAAACGACCGTCGATGAAGACGGTTCGGTAGTTGTCGACGATGGCCCAGTCCTGTGGCAGGCTGATGTCAAGCCGAATCGCCTCGCCGAGCGGTTTGAAAGACGTCACCACGACGACCCATAGCGGGAGCAGATAGAACACGACACCGACGAAGGCGAGAAGGGCGAACCGCGTCCAGCGGAAGAGCCGACCGGCATAGTCGGCACCCGTACCGGACTCTTGGCGATCTTTGTCACCGACGGCGACTCGTGACGTCATAACTCGACCTCTCGGGTACGGAGGAACCAGACCATCGGAATAGCGAGCACGACGATCAGGATCGTCACAATCAGGTTGGTGGACGATGCGAAACCGAACAGCCCTCGAGCGAACTGGTCTCTGATGAGGACATTCAGAACCTGAGTCGACCTGCCGGGACCTCCTCGTGTCGTGGCCACGACCATGTCGAATACGTTGAGCGAGCCGATGAACGTCAGGGTGATGTTGAAGGTAAGGGCAGGGGCGAGCAGGGGAAGCTTGACGTATCTGAATCGCTGCCCAGCGCTGGCACCGTCGACCGTGCTCGACTCGACTAGTTCAGAGGGGATTGCCTTCAGATTGGCGAGGTAAATGAGCGCAGACATGCCAGTCCACATCCATGCGTTAACCAGAGCGATGACGACAATGGACCATGTCGGATCGGCTAGCCATGCCTTGTCGATGGAGCCTGGTACGAACAGGCTCAGGACCGAGTTGACCAGTCCGGCCGGCTGGAGTAGCCCTCGCCAGACGAACCCAACGGCCAGGAATGACAGCAGCACCGGCAGGAAGTACAGAGACCGGAAGAACGTACTGGATGGCGAATCCTTCTCCAGAGCCAGCGCCATGCCGAGACCAGCCAGATTCTGCACAACCATGGTCACCAAAGCAAAGATGAGTGTCAGGCGCAAGGCATTCACCAGGATGCCCTGCGTCATCATGGCGCGGAAATTCTCCAGCCCGATGAAGCTGATCACACTGCGAAAACTGTTCCAGTCGGTGAAGGCGAGGTAAATGTTGATGCCGAGAGGTATCAGCCAAAACATTGCCAGGAAGATCAGCGCTGGCAGCGCGAACACGAACCACGAGTTCCTGAATCTGGCCCACGGCGAGAAACCCGTCTCCTGTGTCTCCTTAACGGGTAAACG
>JAUXJL010000016.1 GCA_030624805.1 Acidimicrobiia bacterium | reverse complement strand
GTCGGCGACTCCAACCCCCATATCGGGGGGCAAGGTGTTGGTCATGTAGGCGAACCCACCACCCGGACCCTGCCGCCACGCACCCGGCGTGTCGAACCCGTCACCGTTCCAGTCACCAAACAAGGGGATATCACCCGGCACCCCATAAAAGAACGTGTAATCCGGGAACCCGGGCTTGCGAATATGCCACCGACCATTCGGTTCAACCAACAACACCTCATCGAATACCGCCGGGGGAGCGACCGACGCACCCTCAACGGCACCGATGTCACAGGCGGGACCATCCGGGCGGACGGTACCGATCTGGTCAGTCGCCAGGCCACACGCACCACCGGCGTCGATGGCGTCGCTGCCGGCCAGGAGCGGGTGATGCTCAGTAGCTCCGGCGTAGAACCCGAGGGCTCCCAGCATCGGATCGGACAAGGCCGGGGCATCAGTCGGATCTCCCGTGTACAGGCAGGGAGGTGCCGTCACTCCGATCAGGTTGAACCCGCCGCCCGACAGGGGCCCTGAGCAATCACCACCAGATGCCGCGATGTTCCCATACAGAATGGTGGCCGTGAGCGTGACAGACGGGGTGCCGATGACGCGCACGCCGCCTCCCTCGAGCAGAGCGCTATTGCCGGTGATTGTTGCATTGTTCACCGTAAGAGTGCTCGTAGTGAGAATGCCACCCCCCTGGGTTACCGACACGTTTCCGCTCACCGTGCTGTTCGTGACTGTGGCGTTGCCGGCGTTCGACAGGCCAGCGCCGGCGTTTGCGGTGTTGCGGGTAATCGACGATCTCACCGTGTTGAGGAACGTCGACAAACCGAGCGCGATGCCGCCCCCTTCGCTTACCGCGACGTTTAGGTCGATTATCGATCGATTGACCGTCAGCAGTGACCCGTTGCCGTCAACGGCAATGCCGCCGCCCGACGTGCCGGCCGAGTTGGACGAAATGGTGCTGTCGGTGATGCCCATCGTGCCGGAGGTACGGATTCCGCCTCCCTCGCCGACTGCGCTGTTGCCCAGCACCAGCGTGTTGTTCACGGTCGCTAGAGCATCCTGATTGCGAATCCCGCCGGCACCATTGTTGGCGGACGTGTTGTTGGTCACTTGGCTGTCTAGCAGGATCAGGTTTGCCTTAACCGTGTCTGACGCAAAGTTGAAGTTGTACACACCACCGGCACCGAGCCCTGATGGATCGGTCGCCTGGTTTCCGTCAATGGTGAGGTTGGTCAGGGTCGCGGTACTTCCGCTGTTGGCAGCACCGTTGTTGAGGATGCCGCCGGCCGCCGCCGCCATGTTGTTGCTGACGTCAGAGTTGGAGACCGTGAGCGCGCCTCCCGAGGTGTTTTGGATGCCGCCACCGGCGTCTGCGGCCGTATTGTGGACGATGGAGGTATTCGTGATGGTCAGCGTTCCGTCGGTCCAGACACCTCCCCCACCGCCGGCTGGTGCGGTTGATTCGTTGCCGGAGATCACGCTGAGACTGTCAATAGTCATGTCGCCGGTGTTGTAAACACCGCCACCGTTTCCGGCGTTGTTTCGTTGGCCAGCTGAGTCGGTTCCGCCTACTGCGACCCCGGAAAGCACTGTGGTGCCGTTCGAGAACAATCCGCCACCGGCGCCTGAAGCAGTGTTTCCGGACACTTCACCACCGAGGACAGTCAGGTTTCCGTTGCTGTAGATGCCGCCTCCGTTGACCGCGGTGTTGCCGATTACAAGACTGTCGGACATCGTCACGGTGCCGGCGGTGATGAGGAGGCCACCGCCGAGACCGGTGTTGGGCGCCTCGTTGAGCCCACCGGTGATGGTGAGATTCTCGAGGGCGACCGCGCCTCCTGTGAAGACTGTGACGGTGGGCCCAGCATTGACGTCGCCCCCGTTGATGACGGCACCGCCTTCTTCAGGCATTGAAACCGATCGAATGGTCAAGGGCTTTGAGACGGTGAAGTTGCCAAGGCACGTGGTGCCGTCGGCGATGATGATCGTGTCGCCCGCCAGCGTGGTTGGCGCGTCGATCGTGGCCTGCAAGTCGTCGACGGAACAGTCGATGGCTATGTCGGCTGCGAATGCCCTACCTGGGAGCACGAACACTGTCAACAATGTTGCCAGAGCTGTGAACAGTGAGAGCGTGCGCCATTTCCTTACGTGCGACATTGGGTGTCTCCGTGTTAGTCGTAGCTCGCCTGCGACGGCGAGAGGGGTTCTCCCCCCTCGATCATCGTAGGCACAGAAAGTAAAACTGGCAGGCGTTTTTAGTGGTTTTTGCCGTCGATGAGGATGTTCTCGGTGCAGGTGCCGGTCACCAGGAGGCGGTCGCCCACCCCGGCTGAGTCGATGGCCACCTGGAGTGAGTCGCCGCCATCGCAGTCGACAGGGATATCGATGGCGAGAGCTTGTCTGGTCGGACCGACCAGCATCGCCACCATGGTCACGAGGGCGAGGAAGATGGACAAGGGACGGCGAGGCGTGAACTGCGTCATGGATGACTCCGTTTATCGGTGGCGGCCGCCGTTGTCGCGGCGCGAGGTAACTCCCCTCGGAGGCCACCCTTACGGGTGACTTTCGCGCCCTTGTGGCGTTTGCTATGCGTTTTCATTGGACAGGCGGCTCTCTCGTAAGCTGCCTCGATGCGAAGTCATCACATCCACGACCATTGCCGCCAACCGGCGCCCGGTGGTCCCGGCATTGAGCCCCGCTGGACCCGGGCTGCCAAGGAGGCGGTGGGGACGGCCTATTCGAGTGCCTCCCATGTCTGGTTCACAATTGGGCGCGGGGTCCTAACCGAGGTGTACTGGCCAACCATCGACCGTCCCCAACTTCGAGACCTCCAGTTTCTAGTCGGTGATGGTGAGACGTTCTTCCACGATGAGCGTCGCGACATGGAGTATTCGGTCGAGCCGATCGACCCCGACGCGCTCGGTTTTCGGGTGGTACAGCGCGATCGGCGTGGGCGGTACCAGATCGAGAAAGAGATCATTACAGACTCGGATTTATCCTCGATCATCCTGCGCGTCAAGTTCGTCGGAGATCCCGGCCTCCGTCTCTACTTGCTGGCTGCGCCCCACCTCGAGATCGGCGGTTATGGGAACCACGGCGAAATCGCCGAAGTTGGCGACAGCACCGTCTTGCTAGCCAGCAAGGAAGGCACCTGGATGGCAGTGGGCGCTTCGATTCCAATTATCAAGGCATCGGTTGGGTATGTCGGCGAGACCGACGGCTGGCAGGACCTCTCCCACCACCAGGACATGACGTACGAGTACGACTGTGCCGAGGGAAACGTCGCTCTCACGGCCCAGCTCGACCTGTCGGCCGGCACGGAATTCACCGTGGCGTTGTCGT
Source organism: Acidimicrobiia bacterium (assembly GCA_030624805.1). Taxonomy (GTDB): domain Bacteria; phylum Actinomycetota; class Acidimicrobiia; order Spongiisociales; family SHLN01; genus SHLN01. The sequence goes on along the minus strand of JAUXJL010000016.1, from coordinate 10,648 downwards.
TTGCCGATCACCGGCACGGGAGCGTCACCGCGCTCCTGCAGGCCCTTGGCCTGCCATTCGAGCACTATCGCTCCAGGTTCATCGCCGACTGGCGGTCAGCCTGCGACACCCTGGCACCATTACACGAGGCTTCCTTCGACGGAGGCGCCCTCTACCGGCGCAGCCGGTCACTTCTGCTCGCCCACGAAGACAAGCTGTATCCGGGCGCCATAATTGCGTCGCTCTCCATCCCATGGGGTGATACAAAAGGCGACCATGAGCTGGGCGGCTATCACCTGGTGTGGAGCCGGGACATGGTCAACAGTGCCACCGGGTTGCTGGCCGCCGGAGACACGGTCACCCCGCTCCGGGCCCTCATCTATCTGGCGGCTTCTCAGCTCCCTGCCGGCGGGTTCTACCAGAACTTCTGGATCTCCGGTGAGCCCTACTGGCATGGCATCCAGCTCGACGAAGTTGCCTTCCCGATCATCCTCGCTTGGAAGCTCCACCGCATGGGCAGCCTGGCGGGGTTCGATCCGTACGACCTGGTGAAACGGGCGGCCGGATATCTCATAAGGAATGGCCCGGCTACACCCCAGGAACGCTGGGAGGAAGCAGCCGGATATTCCCCGTCGACTCTCGCTTCCAACATCACCGCTCTCACGTGCGCGGCGCTCCTCATGCGTGAACGTGGCGATCCCATCACCGCCGACTTCCTGCAGGACTATGCCGATTTCCTCGAATGTCACATCGAACAGTGGACGGTCACAACCGCGGGGACCCTCCATCCCGACATTCCTCGCCATTACATCCGCATAAACCCCGACGACGTCATCGACCCCATACCGAATGAGGACCTGAACGATGCCATGCTCGTATTGGCCAACCGCGGTCCGGGAGAGCGCTATGAGTTTCCTGCTCGGGAGATTGTTGATCCTGGCTTTCTCGAATTGGTTCGGTATGGGATACGCAAGCCGAACGATCCGCTCATCGAAGATTCCCTTGCCGTTGTCGACCGGTTGCTGCGGGTCGACACCCGCGCCGGGCCAATCTGGCGGCGCTACAACAACGACGGATATGGTGAGCAGTCCGATGGCAGCCCGTACCACGGCCACGGCGTCGGCCGGGCCTGGCCGCTCTTGACCGGCGAACGTGGTCACTATGAGCTGGCAGCCGGTCGAGACGTTGAGCCTTATATTCGGACGCTCGAGCAGGTTGCGGTTGGAACCGGCCTGCTCCCCGAACAGGTGTGGGACAGCGCCGATGTTCCGGGCCACTTCCTGGAATTCGGACAGCCAACCGGGGCCGCCATGCCCCTCATGTGGGCCCACGCCGAGTACATCAAGCTGCTGCGGTCCGCGGCCGACGGCGAAATCTTCGACCTCGTCCCCGAAGTTGCCGACCGGTACCTCCCGCACGAAAAGTGCAGGCCCTTCGAGGTGTGGAAGCTCAACCGGCAGGTCCAGGTGGTGCGGGAATCAATGACGCTCCGTATCCTCACCCCGCGGCCCTTCGCTCTCAAGTGGAGCGGCGACAACTGGGCGACTACCCGTCAAGAGAGCGCCGTCGAGACGGCGGTGGGGATCTGGTATTTCGACATTAATCCGGGGAATGCGACCGACCATGATGTACGTTTTACTTTTCGCTGGGAAGATACCCACCAATGGGATGGGAACGACTACCGCGTCACCATCCAACGATGAGGAGCGAGGACCTATGAGCAAATTCCATGACATAAACGATGCCGGAACCTCCATGTGGTTCGACTTCATTCGAAGAGACCTGCTGGAGAACGGAGGACTTGCCGACCTGGTGGCCGAGGGCATCCGGGGTGTGACATCCAATCCGTCGATCTTCGAGAAGGCCATCGCAGGCAGCCAGGAATACGACGATGACATTCGGGCTGCCCTCAGAGACGAGCCGGATAGCTCGATCAACGACCTATACGAGTCGTTCGCTATTGGAGATATTCGGGCCGCGGCTGACATTCTCCACCCGGTATATGAGGCCAGCGAGGGCGCAGACGGATTCGTGAGCCTTGAAGTCTCACCGCTGCTGGCCGCCGACACAGACGCCACCGTGGTTGAGGCCCGTCGGCTGTGGGCGGCTGTCGACCGGCCAAACGTGCTCATCAAGGTCCCGGCTACCGAGGAGGGCGTTCCCGCCATCGAGACCCTGATCGGAGAAGGGATAAACGTCAACGTCACGCTCATCTTCTCCCTTGCCCACTACGAAGCGATTGCCCGGGCCTACATTCGCGGGTTGGAAGCAGCCGACGATCCCTCCCGGATTGCCTCGGTAGCCTCGTTCTTTGTGAGCCGGGTCGACACACTCACCGATACCCTTCTCACAGAGGTGGGGACGGAGGAAGCACTTGCCCTGCTGGGTAGGGCGGGCGTCGCCAACTGCAAGCAGGCCTACCGGCTGTACGAGGAGCTCTTCGGCGACGATACATTTGGCCACCTGGCGGCCCGTGGGGCCCGGCCCCAACGACTTCTGTGGGCCTCCACCGGTACCAAAAACCCCGAGTACTCCGACGTTCTCTACGTTGAGGAGCTGGTTGGTCCAAATACAGTGAATACGGCGCCTCCTGCCACCATCGACGCCTTCCGAGACCATGGTGAGGTGCGGGGGGCCACACTGCTCGAGGCGTGGCCGGAGGCCGACGCCGCCATTGAGGGGCTGGCTGCAGTCGGTGTCGACTTCGAGGCGGTTACCGGCCAGCTGCAGGAGGACGGTGTCGAAGCCTTCTCGGCCGCCTTCCGAGCACTCATGGCGGCACTCGAGGAGAAAGCGGGTTTGGTACGTGCCGGCTGATCTCGACTTGAGTCTCGGGCCGCTGGCTGAGGCCGTCGAATCCCGAGTGGCCGGCTGGGATTCCGATGGCCTGGCCCGGCGTATCTGGGCCAAAGATCCAACCGTGTGGGCCGAGACCAAAGTTCCTGAGCTTGCCGACCGCCTCGGATGGCTCAGCTTGCCTGAAGAAATGGCCGGCCAGGTGGTGGACCTCGAGAGCTTTGCAACATCCATTCGGGAGGAAGGGTTCACCCACGTTGTTTTGCTCGGGATGGGGGGCTCCAGCCTGGCGCCCGAAGTGTTTCAAGCGACATTCGGGAACGCGTCGGGCTATCCCGAGCTCCTGGTCCTAGACAGCACTCATCCGGGCTCGGTTCAACGAGTCGACGACCGCATCGACCTCGAGCACACATTGTTCCTCGTGGCCTCCAAATCGGGAACGACGCTCGAGACACTCAGCTTTTTCCGCTACTTCTGGAACCGACTGATGGTCGGCGGTCATCCGCAGGGCGAGCGGTTCGTGGCTCTCACCGACCCGGGCAGTGCGCTCGAAGACCTCGCGACGGAACGGGGCTTTCGGCGCGTCTTCACGACCCCGCCCGAGGTGGGTGGCCGCTACTCGGCCTTGACGTATTTTGGTCTCGTACCCGCCGCACTCATCGGCGCCGACATCGGCGGACTGCTTTCCGGCGCAGCCGCGGCAGCCAACGCCTGCCGACGTGCCGGTCTCGACAACTCCGGCCTCACCCTGGGAGCCGTGTGGGGCGAGGCTGCGCTCGCCGGACGCAACAAACTGACGGTGGTGACCTCTCCCGGCCTGGCCGCTTTTCCCAATTGGTTGGAGCAGCTAATCGCTGAGAGCACGGGCAAGGACGGGACGGGGATAGTCCCGGTCGCCGGCGAGGATCTGGCCGAACCCGACGGTTACGGCGATGACCGCCTATTCGTGTACTACCACGCCGACGGCGATTCGCCACCACAGCTCGACCGGCTGGCGGCAGCCGGGCATCCGGTTGTCCGGATCACTCTCGACGGGGTGCAAGATGTGGGAGGGGCGATGTTCGACGCCGAAATGGCAACCGCCGCCGCCGGGGCGGTGCTCGGCATTCATCCGTTCAACCAGCCCGACGTGCAAGTCGCCAAAGAGCTGGCCAGGAAAGCGATGGCGGGAGAACTGGAGGGGGGCGCCCCGATTGTGGCGGTCGCTCCCGGTGATGCCACCCGGGTTGGCCGGTGGCTGGCGAGCGCGCCGGAGGATTCGTATATCGGACTAGCAGCCTTTGTTCCGATGACTGCCGAAGCCGTCGAATCATTGCAGGCGTTGCGCCACCATCTGCGCCATCTCAGCAACTTTGCGACAACGGTTGGGTTCGGGCCTCGCTTTTTGCATTCAACGGGCCAACTCCACAAGGGTGGCCCTGCTGCTGCTATTTTCCTGCAGCTCGTCGACGAGCCTGTCTTTGACCTGGCGGTACCCGAGACGGACTTCACGTTCGGCCGACTCGTGGTCGGGCAGGCCGAAGGAGACTATCGGGCTCTGGAGGAGCGTCATCAGAGCGTGCTTCGGGTCCAACTCGGGTCAGACCCGGTGGGCGGGTTGGGGACCCTGATAGACACGGTGAGCTCCCTTGCCTGACATCACCACCATGTTTTTCGACCTCGGGGGAGTCCTGCTGACCAACGGATGGGATCGCGCCAGTCGGCGACATTGTGTCGAGTCGTTTGGGCTCGACTACGAGGAGTTCGCCGACCGGCATGAGTTCGTAGCCGACGCGTTCGAGACCGGCCGCATGACGATGGATGAGTACCTCGACCGAACCATCTTCTATCGGGATCGTTCCTTTACCCGTGAGTCATTTCGAGATGCCATGGTGGCCGAGTCCCGGCCGTATCCCGAAGCTCTGGCAGTGGTTGAGGAGCTGGCGGCTTCGGGCCGGTATCTGCTGGCGACGCTCAACAACGAGTCACAGGAGCTCAACCAGACGCGCATCGATCGATTCGAACTGAGGCGTTACTTCACAACTTTTCTCTCGTCGGGTTTTTTGGGTGTCAAGAAGCCCGACCAGGCCATTTATCAGTTGGCGCTTCAAATCACTCAGCGGGGCCCCGAGGAGTGTGTTTTCGTCGACGATCGGGACCTCAATCTCGAGTGCGCCGTCACAGAGGGCATGCACACCGTTCATTACGACAGTCCGGGTCAGCTTCGGGGAGAGCTGGTCGGGCTCGGAATCGACATACAGGAGTAATCCATGCAGATCGGAATGGTCGGGCTCGGCAAGATGGGCGCCAACATGACCGAACGCCTCGTCAAAGGCGGCCATGACGTCGTCGGATATGACCGGAACCCTGCCGCGGTTGAGCAGGTGGTTGAAGCAGGCGCCGGTGGAGCTGAGTCGCTCGAAGATCTGGTCTCGAAGTTGGATTCCCCAAAACACGTCTGGGTTATGGTGCCGGCCGGGGCCCCAACCACCTCGACGCTAGAGGCGCTGGCCGGCTTGTTGGAGCCAGGGAGTACCGTCATCGACGGGGGCAACTCGTTCTACAAGGACACCGTGTCGATCGCGACGAAGCTGGCTGCTCAGGGCATCCATCTGCTGGATGTGGGAACGTCGGGAGGCGTCTGGGGGCTCGCCGGGGGATACAGCATGATGGTGGGAGGCGATCCGGAGACCGTTGAGCGGATGAGGCCCATTTTCGAGACCCTGGCGCCCTCGGCCACCACCGGATGGGGCCACATGGGCCCGGTTGGCGCCGGCCACTTCGTCAAGATGATCCACAACGGCATCGAGTACGGAATCATGCAATCTTACGCGGAGGGTTTCGCCATCCTCCACGACAAAGAGGAGTTCAGCCTCGATCTCGCTCAGATTGGTCGGGTGTGGCAACACGGAAGCGTCGTGCGATCCTGGCTGCTGGACCTGGTCGTCAACGCGCTTGGCGAGAACCCTGCCTTGGAGGGTATCGCGCCGTATGTTCCTGATTCCGGCGAAGGGCGCTGGACGGTGGCCGAAGCGATCGAACTCAACGTGGCCGCCCCGGTGATCACGTTAGCTCTCATGCAGCGGATCGGCTCGCGTGATGAGGTTGAGTTCAGCGACCGGATATTGTCCGCATTACGCGGCGAAATCGGCGGACACGAGGTCAAGCAGGACTCATGATGACCGATGCGCCGGCCACTCTGTTCGTGATCGTCGGGGGCGCCGGCGACCTCACGGGCCGCAAGCTGCTGCCCGCCATCGCCCGGATCGTTGAGGACAAGAACTGGCACGAAACGTTCCATGTGTTGGCGGTCGGCCGGGCGGTCAAGGACGACGAGACCTACCGGGAGTGGGCGAGGAAGAGCCTGATGCTGGCCGGTTTGTCGGCCGAAACCGTGAGAGCCTGGTGCGACACGTCCATCTACTACGCGTCAAACGCCGAGGAATCTGGCGGCTGGGCGGCTGTGGCCGGCAAGGTGGCCGCCATCGAGGCCAAACATGGCTTGCCCGGCAACCGGGCCATATACCTGGCAGTACCGCCGCGAGCGTTTCCAACTGTGATTGAGGCGGTTGGTCAAGTTGGCCTGAACAAGAGCCCGGGTTTCACCCGGCTTGTTATCGAAAAGCCGTTTGGCAAATCGCTCGAGTCCGCCGGGCGGCTGAACGAGGTCGTGCACCGTTGGTTCGAGGAAAGCCAGGTCTACCGCATCGATCACTATCTCGGCAAGGAGACCGTGCAGAACCTCCTTGTGTTCCGGTTTGCCAACGCATTGTTCGAGTCGGCATGGAATCGATCTCTTGTCCGGAGCGTCGAGATCACCGTCGGGGAACATCTCGGCCTCGAGACCCGGGCCGGCTACTACGACCAGGCCGGCGCCTTCCGCGACATGATCCAAAACCACGTCAGTCAGGTCCTCACTCTTGTCGCGATGGAGCCGCCCGTAAAACTGGACGCAGATTCCATCCGTGACGAGAAGGTAAAAGTGCTGCGTTCGATCCTTCCGATAGCCGTTGAGGACGTCGTGTACGGCCAGTACGCGGGTGGAGTAATCGAAGACGAGACCGTCCCCGGCTATCTCGAGGAGCCGGGCGTCGCCGAGGGCTCGACCACCGAAACCTCCGTGAGCCTCCGGCTCCACATCGACAATTGGCGCTGGCAGGGCGTGCCGTTCTATCTGCGCACGGGCAAGCGGTTCCCGGAGCGGCTCACCCAGATCGTGGTGCGCTTCCGCGAGCCCCCGGTCGCCTTATTCGAAGTAGCCGGATCCGAGGTCAATTCCGACGCCATTGTCATCACGCTCCAGCCAAACGAAGGCTTTGAGCTGCATTTCGACGTGAAAGCGCCTGCCGAGGATATGCGACTCGAGACGGTGCCTCTCGACTTCCGCTACGCCGAGGAGTTTCGGGCTCTCCCCGACGCATACGAAACACTCCTCGAGGACATCGTGATTGGAGACCAGACGCTGTTCGTCCGGTCGGACGAGGTTGAAGCCGCCTGGGGCCTCTATCAGCCCATTCTCGACAATCCACCGATGCCCGAGCCCTATGCGGCCGGCACCTGGGGACCCCCCTCATCTCAGAAGCTGCCGCACGCAACCGGCGACGCCTGGTGGGAGGACTCGGGCGACTAGCCCACTCCTAGCCGCCCTGTGCCGGCTGGCACGTGATGGCGGACCCGGCTTCGGTGGACGCGAGGCTGGCGACTGCGCTGCAGGCGGTGCGGTAGGCGCCCTGCAGCTCGGGCACGGGCAGCACGCTGAGTACCGAGTCGACCGCCGGCGCGTCGGTGAGCGACGACAAATCGCGGTCGGCGCCCTGAAAGGCGGCACTCAATGCCGCGGCGGCGGCCAACCACTCCGCATGGACGGCTTCGACATCGTCGGGCGGCTCCAGGTCGCTGAGTCCCGTGACGGCTGCGTCGAATTCGGAAGCGAGGCCGGCGAACAGGCTTTTGCTTGCGCCGACGAATATGGCGTCGCCGGTTTCCGCGGTCGCCGACTCGAGGGACCCAAGATAGCTGTCGAACAGCGCGCCGGCGGCAGCTTCATAAGTGGTGGACAGCGCGGCGGCACTTCGGAAATAGGCGGCTCGGTCTTCCTCTGCGGTGCTCTCGCTGCAGGCCGTGGCAATCAGCGCGCCAGCAAAGACGAGGATGAGTGGCCGAAACATCGGCGCACTGTATCAGTCGGGTTCAGCCTTTGAGTGAGACAAAACCCTGTACTTCTCCGGGGTTGGCCGGGTGACGGAGTTTGGCCATGGCCTTACCCTCAATCTGGCGAATCCGTTCTCGCGTGAGGCGGAATTCTTGGCCGACCTGATCCAGGGTGCGCGGGATTCCGTCGTGGAGGCCAAAACGCAGTGTGAGCACCCGCTGCTCACGCTCGTTCAGGTTGCTGAGCAACTCGCCAAGCACCTTCTTGCGCTGGTTGGCGGCCGCGAACTCGAATGGACTCAGTGACTCGTGATCCTCGATGAAGTCACCAACGGTGGCGCCGTCCTCACCAACCGGATCAAAGATTGAGATGGGCTCAGGCGCCACCTTGATGGCCTGGATCACTTTTCGCTTCTCGATGCCGGTCTCTTCGACCAGCTCATCGACGCTGGGGGAACGGCCGAGACGAGCGAAGATGAAGGACTCGGCCTTTTGGATGCGGCCGATCGTGTCGGTCATGTGGACGGGGGCCCGGATCGTTCGGGCCTTGTCGGCGATGGCCCGGTTGATGGCCTGGCGAATCCACCACGTGGCGTATGTGGAGAATTTGAAGCCCTTTTTCCAGTCGAACTTCTCGACGGCCCTGATCAGTCCAAGGTTTCCTTCCTGGATGAGGTCGAGGAAGGGCAGGCCGGATGCGGTATAGCGCTTAGCGATAGAGACGACGAGTCGCAGGTTGGCCTGGATAAAACGGGCCTTGGCGTCTTCGCCGGCCAGGAGAATCTCTTCGAGCTCAGCGCGCCGGGCCCCGGAGCGGGCACGAGCCAAGGATTGGCGGGCGTTCTCGCCATCTTCGATGAGTTTGGCCAGCTCAACTTCTCCGTCGGCATCTAATAGGTCGTAGGTGCCGATCTCATCGAGATACAGCTTGACCATGGCATCCCAGTTGTCCTGTGGTCGTCCTCGTGACATGTGGTACCGACTCCTCAGGCGTTCGTGGCCTCCCGCATTGTTTCGGAAGTCGGATGGGCCGCCTTGAGCAGGCTGATTTCTTCCGGGAGAGGAAAAATGACAGAGTCACCTGACAAGTACACTGTCGAGGTTCACACACAGCGGTCAGGGCCAGAGGGTCGGCGATGAGAACAGCGGTTGCGGCGATGGTTTTCGCCCTCCTTGCCTCCCTCATCCCAGCGGGATTGGCACCGCCGCCCCCGACCTCGAACTATGGGACACCGCCTGGTCGCTCTCCAACAAGGCAACGCCTGCCGAAGTGGGAACCTACTCCGACGGCTCGGTTCGCCTCAAGAACTCGAACTCCAATGGTCCCCACGACATCGAGTACGCCTGGGGCGACGCCGGTTGGATACCGGTGGCCGGAGTCCTGGAGAACTAGAACATGTGCTTGAGAAGCCGTCCCGAGCATGAAAGACTGTGCGGTGGAGGGTCAGATGTACGTAAAACGATACGCCCGCAGGTCCCGCGGAGTTCTGAGCGGCGCCAACGCCGCCCCGTACGCCTGCTCGGTCCGTCGGAAGCCCGCCCGAGAGATTGATTGGGCCCGTCTGCAGCCGCATGGCAGGCCAACGGCCGGAGCAGGCGGTGGGGTGGAGCGGGGGTCGGTTGTGGCGATCTCGATCACTATGGAGGGCCCAGCCGAGCTCGAGGGTTAGCCAAGCCTCACTCCCGTGTTGAAATCGAAGAATCTGATCGCGGCGAGGTCGACATCGAGTTCCACCCGATCTCCGGCCATCACCGGCCGATCGCTACTGAGCCGGACTGCGAAATCGACTGCCCCTGAATCGGGGGATCCGAAGGCAACGTGTGCCATTCGGTCGCTTCCCCGCTCTTCAACGCCGGTCACCCGGGCATGGAGACACCGCTCGAACGGCGCACTCCCTGAAGCAAGCTGCACCCCTTCCGGGCGAATTCCCACCAGCACATCGGTGACCCCGGTTGGGGCGTCGGTCGCTCGAAGTTCGTCGTCGCCGATGAGCACCGTGCCGTCCCCGGAGATCTGCCCCGCCACGATGTTCATCCCGGGCGATCCGAGAAACTGGGCGACGAACGTGTTGATCGGAGCGGTGTACACCTCTATCGGGCGACCTACCTGCTCAATGACTCCTGCGTCTAGCACCACCATTCGGTCGCCGAGAGACATGGCCACGTCTTGTTCATTGGTGGCGTAGACGATGGTCCGGGTGCCGTCGTTCAAGGTCCGTAGATACTCGCGAAACTGCCGGCGTTTGCGGGGATCGACTCCGGCGACGGCCTCATCGAACAGCAGCACCCTGGTGTCTCTGACTGCGGCTCGGCCTGCTGCCACAAGTTGGCGCTCACCCGAGGAAAGAGTTGGTGGCTTGCGGCCCAGCAACCTTCGAATCCCGAACCGTTTGGCGGAAGCTTCGACTCGTTCGGATGATTCGGGCTCTGTGACGCCGCCGGTCATCAGCGGAAACCGCAAGTTGCCGTCCACCGTCAAATGGTCGTACAAAGCGCCCTGGGTGACGACGAGGCCGACACCGCGACCCGGCGGCGCCACACGGTTGACGATCTGTTCACCAAACATGATCGTTCCGCTCGTGGGTTTATCAAGGCCGGCGATGAGCCGTATGAGTGTGCTCTTGCCCGAACCGGACGGCCCCACAACGGTCACGAATTCTCCGTGTTCGATTGTGAGGTCGGTTGGGTGAAGAGCCGTGATATTGCCCGGGTAGAGCTTCGAAACGCCCAGCATCGAGATAGT
>JAUXJL010000155.1 GCA_030624805.1 Acidimicrobiia bacterium | reverse complement strand
CCGCACACCAGTAGAACTCTTTTTCTATCGGCTCCGGGGGTGCCGAAGCGACGCCACCAGATGAGACTGCCCCGCCCGCACCTGGAATCCGCAGTACATGGCCGGGATGAATGAGGTCGGGATCCTTCAGCGTCGGTTTGTTGGCCTCGAAGATATCCGGGTAATTCGTCGGATCGCCGTAGAACTCCTTGGCGAGTCCCCAGAAACCACGGTGTAGAACTTCGAATGGGCGGCCTCCTCGTTGGCCTTTTCAGCTGCTAGCTCGGTCTTCACCCGCCATCGACCCTCTCGCGAGTCGTGTTGTTGTTGCGTCAGCGAGTCCGGCTGACCGAGTCGGGTGGCTTCTCGTCATCGGCCCCGAGCAGGGCCTCGACGAGATCGAGCACGCGGAGATTGATATCGTCGCGAATGTGACGGACTGCTTGGAGGTCCTTGCCGGCAGGATCGTCGAGCTCCCAGTCGAGGTAACGAGTGCCCGGGTAGACAGGGCAGGCGTCACCACACCCCATGGTGATGACAACGTCTGATTCCCGCACCGAATCCTCGGACAACGGCTTGGGCGTGTCCGCAGTGATATCGATGCCGAGCTCGGCCATAGCCTCGGCGGCTACCGGATTGATCTGGTCGGCCGGCTCGCTTCCGGCTGATCGGACATCGATCCGGCCACTGCCATACAGCTTGGTGAGGGCCGCAGCCATCTGACTACGGCCGGCGTTGTGCACGCACACGAAGAGAACCCGGGGCTTGGCGCTCATAGGGGTCGCAGTATCGCATGCGGGATGGCAAAGCAACGTGCGGGTGCTGTAGCCTGCTCCCGGACCCCACGGAGCTCGGTCACTGCCATGGCGATCAGCCAGCCGACATCTGAACGCCGGATCCCGACGTGGGCTCGTCTCATCCTCGTAATTGGGCTCCTGTACACCTTCCTGGCAGGAGTGAAATTCCTCGAAAGCGGCGTCAATGCTTTCGGCTCAGATACCGCCGAAAGCCTGTTCGATGGCATATCCAACCCGCTGGCCGGTCTGTTCGCCGGCATCCTTGCCACGGTCCTCGTCCAATCATCTTCGGTGACGACCGCCACAATCGTTGGGCTGGTTGGCTCGGGCGCCCTCCCGTTCGACACGGCGGTCCCGATGATAATGGGCGCAAACATCGGCACCACCGTCACAAACACCCTCGCATCACTGGGACACATCCGGCGCAGCGAGGAATTCAAGCGGGCCTTTGCGGGTGCGACCATGCACGACTTCTTCAACCTGATGGCAGTCTCAGTTTTGTTGCCGCTCGAGCTCATTACGGGTTTCCTTTCCAAGATTGCCGAGGAGCTGGCCGAATGGCTTTCTGACGCTGGCGTACAAGGGAGTGAGCTCGGGGACAGTCCGTTCAAGGCGGCGGTGAAATGGCCGGTCAACCTGGTAACGGATATCTTCGACGGCACAAGCGACGACTACCTCGGCACGATCTTGCTAGTGGTTGGACTAAGTCTGATCTTCCTGAGCCTGGCCTTCATCACCAAGAACATGCGAGAAGTCCTGGCTGGACGCATTGAGCGTTCCATGAACGAGGTTCTATCGCGGGGCGGGGGCGTGGCGGCGATGGTGGTCGGCATGGTCATGACCGTCGCCGTCCAGAGCAGCTCAATCACAACGTCCATTCTGATCCCCATCATCGCCGCCGGGGTCTTGACACTGCGCAACGCCTATCCGATCACTCTTGGAGCCAATGTAGGCACAACCGTCACAGCCCTACTGGCTTCGCTCGCCACGGACCGACCAGAAGCACTCGCCATCGCGCTCACGCACACTCTTTTCAACTTCGCCGGTATTCTCATTTTCTATCCGCTGCCCCAGCTGCGGTATCTTCCGATTCGGGCTGCGGAGAGGCTCGCCACCGTGGCCGTGACCAATCGGGTACTTGCCGTGAGCTACGTAGTTGGTGTGTTCGTCGTGATTCCGCTAATCGGAATAGTGTTGTTGTCGTGAGGGAGGTTCAGGATGGTGCTTGAGTTTTTCCGACGGGGGTCGGAGAGCCAACTAGAACAGGTTGAGGGCAAAATCGGCCTCATGCTCGGCAACGCCCGTCACAGCTTCGATGTCGCTAGCAACGCTCTGCTGGCCGGGGCCGATCCGGCAGCCGTCGGGGGCGACGTACACAGCACCGACAAGCGCATCAACGCCACCGAACGCGACATTCGACGCGACCTGGTCGTCCACGTGAGCGTCCACCAGGCCGCCAGCGACGTCCCAATGGTGCTGGCCTACATGGCGGTAGCCAAGGACGTTGAACGGATCGGCGACTATGCCAAGAACATCTACGACCTCGCCGACCAGGGCATCAATCTCTCGAACGCGGAAGACCTGGACGTCCTGTCGTCTTATCGAGATCGGATCTCGCTGCTTATCGGCGAGACCGCCCAAACCTTTGGCGACCGGGCCACCGAAGAGGCGCGTTCTTTTCTGGAAGAGGGCGACAAGCTACTGGACGAATTCGACACGAGGATCACCGAGACATTGTCCTCGGATCAACCCTCGTCGCACGGGGTGCCGCGCGCCCTTTACTTCCGATATCTCAAACGGATCACGGCCCACCTCATGAACGTCCTCACTGCGCTCACGATGCCAGTCGACCGCCTCTCGTATTTCGATGAAGCAAAACAAGACCGGGACCCGCTACCTGAGTAGAGCTATTCGATCTCGGGTGGCTTACGCAAGCGTTTGTCGGCTGCGCGCCTTCGCTTGTCCTTCAGGCGGGTGTCGCGAGCCGTCTTGGAAGGCCTGGTCGGAATGCGCCGCCGCTCCGGGCGCAGAGCTTCGGCCAGCAGGTCGGCGAGACGGCGCCGTGCCATCTGTCGATTGCGCCATTGGGACCGCGACTCACCCGCCACGACAATGATGACCCCATCTCGGACCCGTGAACCGAGCCGGCGAGTAAGCCGGGCTCGCTCATCGTGGGGAACGATGGGACTGGCGGCCAGATCCCAGCTCAGCTCGGCCTTCGTGGCGTTTCGATTGGCGTGCTGGCCTCCCGGCCCCCCCGAGGTGGAGAATGCCCAGTGCAGTTCTCCTTCGGGAATCACAAACGCGTCGGTGACGGGCAAATCCATGACCTCAACGTAGCCGAGCGACTTCGACACTTCCGGTATGGCGTCAACCGACCTGTCGGGAGGCTCCGATGCATGGAACGGAGCCTGACGACGCTGTATCGTCAACCAGTTATGCGCGATCGAACCCAGACTGTTCTCACCGACATATTGGCGCCCGAAGAGCGGGCGATTGAGGCGGTAGTGGCGCGGTATCAGCGAGTGGCGCCGGCCGTCACCCGTTTCGCTCGCACTCTCAGCAAGAACGAGGAACTACGGGTGCGCTTGGGTTCTGAAGCGGCCAGCCGACCGGGGGAAGTGGTCCTCGACCCGCGGCTGTTTCAAGCCGCCTACAGCCGCAGTGCCCCCGTGACGCCGGCCGAGGTAGCCCTCGCTTCGGCCTTGCATGAGGTTGTGCACCTGGCTGTAACAGATTTCGAAGAGCAGCGACCGATACCGCCCGAGTGGCTTTCCGAGGATCACGACGAGCTGCCGGAGGACCCGGTGCCACTGCTCGATGCCCTGTCCGAGGCCGGCGGCCCGGCGGGTGAAGCCCTCTTCCTTGCCCTCGAAGATGCCCGGCAGGAATCTGCCCACCTTTCCGCCTACCGGGGAGCACGCTCGGTGCTCGAGGACATGTATGTGGCGGCCGCGCCGGATGCGCTGGCCCATGCCCGTCCACTCGGCCAGTTCGCCCTCGCCTGCTTCATGATCGTCGGAGAATACGCCGAACGGGACCGTCTCCAGAAGCAGGTCGACCCCCATGTGGCTTCGGCCCTTGACGATGCGATGGTGTTCCTCGATGGGGTGCGCGACTCAACCGACGTCTGGGAGGTGGCAGGCCGGGCCTTGCAACTCCTGGCGGTTGCCCGTCTGCATGGACTGCTCACTGAGGTTTCCGGCACCCGGATGATCGGCGATCACCAGCAGGCCGAAGAAACCGACCGCGACTCCATTGCCGACGGCGTCGACCGGGTGCGACTCACCACTCCCATCTTGCAAGACGTCGAGAGCTATGACGAGACGATGGAAGCTAGGGCCGGCGACTCTGATTCAGAAGGCGACTCCGAGGCAGGCGGCGACCCATCGACCGAGCAACTCATCCGGGTTTCGGAAGCGCCGCTCGTGTACCCACCCCTCGGACAGGGGGGCAAGCTCATGGTGAGCCAGTTTCCCAGCCGATTTCGTCAGTTCGCCGATGACGGTCGGGAATCCCTCGAGGGAGCTGCCCGGGCGTGGGGCGTGGCGCAACGCCACATCTCGGGTGAGCTGTGGCCTCTCTTCATTGCCAATCAGCGTCGCGGACTCCGATCCGGGTATGACGCAGGCGATCTCTCCCCATACGCGGCACTGTTTCTTGGGGCAGGGCTCTACCAGCGGATGTTCGAAAGACGCGCCATTTCGAGTCGACGTTCATACGCGGTGAGCCTCCTCGTGGACGGTTCTGCATCGATGCTCCAGGCCCGTCGGCTGCCGGGTGGCGGCCGGGCACCGTGGGGAATGGCCGCCGCTACCCTCGGGGCCTGGACCCTGGCTCGGTTGGCTGATGAATTGCAGGTTGAGTTCGAGCTGGCCCTCTTCAATCGGTCGTTCGCAGCCACTCCTGACGACACAGAGGCCACCTTCCTCAAGCGCATGCACGGTTCGGCAGCCGGCCTACGGCGCACCCAGGGAAGCCATGCCGAACGACTGACCCGGACCGTCAATCACTATTTGCTCAAGACGTTCGAGCAGCGCTGGCGGTCGGCAGAGGAAATGGTGGCTGGGCTGTTCTGGACGGCTGCCGAGCCTCGTGCATCGGCAGGCCGGGCGGCCCGCAACCGGGAAGAGGCACCCCCGGTCTCGATGTTCGAAAAGGCAGCCAATGTTGATGAGTTCAATGTGTCATATGCCGCCGAACGCCTGGCGGCCCGACGGGCTACGGTGCGAATCCTCGTCGTGCTGGCCGATGGTATGACCCGGGGCTCGGTGGAGATATTGGCCGAGACCGTCCGCCAGGCCGAATTCGCAGGCACCACCGTGCTCGGCATCGGTATCGGAGATGGGACGGTCCAGGCCGCCTACGGGCGCAACCAGGTGGTGGAGCGACCCGATGCGCTTACCAGAGCGATGGTGGATGGGGTACGCTCCAGCCTTCGTCGGAGCCTTGCCCTGTGGGGAGCCGATACCTGGTGGGCTCGCACACGGTGGCACGATCAAGACTGGAACGTACATGCCTAAAACCATCATCTTCGAAGACCCCGCCGGCGAGGGGAAGCCGGTTGAGCTCGAAGCCTTCGCAGTTCCCAGGGGCGTCCCAGACCGTGAACAGCGGGTGGCGAAAATCCCCGAACCGGATCCGTTTTACGTCGACCTCGGGATGCTCTATCGGCTGGCCCGATTGGAAAAGGTGCGCCGGGACCACGCCGATGAGCAAGTTCCCCTTCACCTCGCATTACGCGGCCATATGGGAACCGGCAAGGACCATGACCTCGAGCAGTTTGCTGCCCTCTTGCGCCTTCCCTACTACCGAATCCCGCTCACCGGGGAGGTACGCGACATCACGTTGATCGGCTCGGTCAAGCTCTACGGTGACGGCAGGGGCGGCACCGAAAGCCGCTGGGAGGACGGTG
>JAUXJL010000181.1 GCA_030624805.1 Acidimicrobiia bacterium | reverse complement strand
TCCTATCGGATGACGCGCGCAGACGCTTGAGCAGACGTTTGAGCAGAGCTTGTCCCTCGGAGATTTCATTTAGCAGCCTCGCCAACCGTTCGTAAGGCTTCAGCGCTTGTGCGCCTGTTAATGCATTCTTGTCGCTAGAGATTGGCTTGTCGAGGATTTTCGCGCTCTTTCGAGGATTTTCGCGTTCTCAATCCTCGACGAAGGTGCTAACTGCCGCCAATACCTCGTTCTTTGAGCTCTTTGAGGATCGCCTCGAGCGACTCGTCGGCCTTAAAATGCGCCCCTTCGGAGGCGATTTCCTCACGCTCGAACTCGGGCTCCGGCCGCTCCTTGTGCTGCGGCTTCTGGGGGGCGCTCCGCTCGGACCACTCCGGCAGGGCCTGCTTGATCGACAAGCTGATGCGACGGCGGTCATCGTCGATCTCGGTGATTCTCACCTTGGTGGCCTGCCCGACCGTCAACTCGAGTTCGGGGCTCTCGACGTGATGCATGGCGATCTCGGAAACATGGACGAGTCCCTCGACACCGTCGGTGACGCTCACAAAGGCCCCGAAGGGCACCGTCTTGGTCACCTTCCCGTCGACGATGTCGCCGACCTCATTGGCAGCCGAGAAAGACTCCCAGGGATCTTCGCGGGTTTGGCGGATCGATAGCGAGATCCTCTCACGATCGCGGTCAACCTCGAGAACCTTCACAGAAACCTCGTCACCAACGTTGACGACCTCGCTCGGATGGCTGACGTGCTGCCAACTGAGCTCGGACACGTGCACGAGCCCGTCCATGCCCCCGAGGTCGACGAATGCCCCGAAGTTGACCACCGAAGACACGACTCCGCCGCGGACCTGGCCTTCTTCGAGGTCGCCGAGAAACGCCGTGCGCTGTTCGGCTTGTTCTTCCTCCAGGTAGGCCCGGCGAGACAGGACCACGTTGTTGCGGTTCTTGTCGAGCTCAATGACTTTGGCTTCGATGTCTTCGCCAACATACGGCTGCAGGTCGCGGACCCGCCGGAGCTCGACCAGAGACGCGGGTAGGAACCCCCGTAGGCCAATATCGACGATGAGGCCGCCCTTGACGACTTCTATGACCGGGCCCTTGACGGTTCCACCGGCTCCCATGACCTTCTCGATGCGACCCCAGGCTCGCTCGTATTGGGCTCGCTTCTTGGAGAGGATCATCCGGCCTTCGGCGTCCTCCATCTCCAGGACCATGGCCTCGATGGTGTCCCCACCGGTGACCTCGTCGTTTGGGTTCACCTGATTGCGGATCGACAGTTCCTTGGCTGGGATCACGCCCTCCGACTTGAAACCGATGTCGATGAGCACTTCGTCGGGATCGACTCGGACGACCATACCCTCGACGAGCGATCCCTCTTTGAACTGCATGACGGTGCGTTCGATGGCGCTCTCGAAGTCTTCGGCTGAGAGGTCGTCCGGCAGATCCTCGAGATTGAGGTTCATCTTCACCACAACCATGTCATCGCCACCCGTTGGTGGAGCGACCGCCTCGGCCGCGGTAAGGGGCGGTGGTGGCGGTGAGTTGGCTACTCCTGCGGGCTCGGCGGGTGTTTCAGTCTCAGTTTCGACAACAGCTCCGGGCGGTGCTTCTGTCTCGACCGGGGCCGGGGCCTCGATCGCAGTCTCGGGGGTAGCTTCGGTCGCCTCGGGAGCGGATGTTTCCTCCACTGCCGGCACGGCCCTCTCGGTCTCTTCGACCGTTGCTACCTCGGTTTTCTCATCAGACAAAGGTTCTCCTGGGGTTCTCCTGGTAAACGAAATCAACTCCGCGAATGCAGAGCGGGAAAAGGGTACCACAATGGCCTGGAAAGCAACTGGTCAGCTCTTGACTTCTGACAGGTTGGCACCGGATCCAATATCGACCGTCAAGGGGACTGCCAGCTCCGCCACACCCTCCATCAGCTCAACGGTTAGTGCGGTTGCGGCCTCGAGCTCGTCGGTGGGACATTCGAGGACGAGCTCGTCGTGAACCTGCAAAATGAGGGCGGATCGCATCCCTGCGGCCTCGAGCGCACCATCTATGGCAATCATTGCCTTCTTGATGATGTCGGCGGCCGAGCCCTGAATCGGCGCGTTGAGCGCCATCCGTTCGCCCATCTGGCGGGTCCGGAAGTTGGATGCCGCCAATTCGGGTAGATAGCGGCGCCTGCCGAATATGGTCGTCGTGTACCCATCGTCGTGGGCCTTTTCCACGATCCCCTCCATAAACGCCTGTACACCCGGGAATTGGCCGAAGTAGGCATCGATTTGCTCCTGAGCCTCGTCGGTACCGATTTCGAGACGCTGGGCCAGCCCGTAGGCCTCCATCCCGTACAAGAGGCCAAAATTGATCATTTTGGCCCGCCGCCGCATGTCTCCGGTCACCTCGTCGGGCGCAATCCCGGCCACTCGAGCGGCGGTGGCGGCGTGGATATCGACGCTGCCATGAAACGCTTCGAGCAAGCCGGCATCACCGGTGACGTGGGCAAGGATCCGCAGTTCGATCTGGGAATAGTCGGCGACGAGAAAGGTACATCCGGCTTTGGCGACGAACGCCCGGCGGATGGTGCGGCCCTCTTCGGATCGCACCGGGATGTTCTGCAGATTGGGGCGTTCGGACGACAGCCGTCCGGTCGAAGCCGCCAGCTGGTTGAACGTGGCATGGATGCGCCCGTCGTCTCCAACCAGCGGCAGAAGACCGTCCACGTAGGTGGAACGGAGCTTCTCGAGCTGGCGGTACTCCAGTAGGAGCTCGACTATCGGATGGTCCTCAGCCAGCTTCTCGAGGACGGCCGCGTCGGTGGAGGGTTGGCCTTTTGGGGTCTTCTTGATAACGGGGAGTGCCAGGCGCTCGAACAGCACTTCCCGGAGCTGCAACGTCGAGTTCACGTTGAACGGCTCACCGGCCGCATCGTGGATCTTGTGCTCGAGGGTTCCGAGCCGGTCGCGAAGGCTGTCGCCCAGCTCGCCCAGGTAGTCAACATCGAGTTCGATACCGGCCTGTTCCATACGCGCCAGCACCCGGATCAAGGGAATCTCGATCTCGGACAGGAGCGGCAGTGCGCCCCGGGCCTCCACTTGCTCGCACAGCGGCTCGACCAACCGGGCGATGGCCACCGCTCGCCGCCCCGCCGCCTCGAGGTCGGGACCGTCGCCGAAATCAAGCATGCCCTGGGTCACGGGCTCGCCCTGGTCGTCGAGCCGTTCCAGCTCTAAGGAAAGGATC
This sequence comes from Acidimicrobiia bacterium, assembly GCA_030624805.1. GTDB lineage: Bacteria > Actinomycetota > Acidimicrobiia > Spongiisociales > SHLN01 > SHLN01. Next base: position 1,779 of record JAUXJL010000181.1, on the reverse strand, counting down.
CGACCTGCCAGGTCAACAAGCCCGTACTCCTTGAGCGAGGGGTTGACAACATAAGCGGCGAGGGCGGTGTCGAAGCCGATTCCCTGCAGGTCGACGTCGTGATCGAGGAGCGCATGAACTGTTGGTTTGGCGTCGTGGAGATACTTGGCCGTTTCGGCATCTTCCAAGAGCCGTTGCAGGGCTCCAATGGCTTCGGCCGGCACAAACAGCGCCTCACCGTCGGAAACCGCTACCGCCAGCCCCGATAGCTCTGGTCCGTCCCAGACGGGATCGAGAGCCAGCGGGCCCGACAGGGCGGCCAGCCTGGCCGGGTCGGCCTCGGTATGGACTTCGACCTGGAGAGCCTCCCCGGGTGGGGCGGCCGCTCCCCCACCCAGCTCGGTCAGACGAGTCCAGAGTGAGTGGAATTCGAGCTCGTCGAACACCGCCCGCACCTCACCGGCGTCCCATTCGACAAGAGCCAAATCGCCCACCTCAGTATCGACCTCGACCGTGCGGACCAGTTCCATGAGCTCCCGGTTCAAGAACACCTGCTGGCGGGCCGCGGCCAGATTCTCACCCAGCTTCGGCGACATGTCCTCGAGGTGTTCGTAGATGCCTTCGAGCGAGCCGTGCTCGTTGAGCAGCTTGGCGGCGGTCTTCTCACCAACACCGGCGACGCCCGGGAGGTTGTCGGAAGAATCACCCCGCAGCGCGGCGTACTCCACATACTGCTCCGGCGTAACGTCGTAGCGCTCCTTGAGGTAGCCGGCATCGGCCAGCACGGTGTCTGTAATGCCGCGCCGGGTGTACATCACCTGGATCCCGGGCTCGATGAGCTGAAAGGCATCCCGATCACCGGTCACCACGAGCACCTGCCAGCCCTCCTCCTTGGCCCGTTGGGCAAGGGTGGCAATCACGTCATCGGCCTCGAAGCCGGCGATCCCGAACTGGGCAATGTTCATGACGCTGGCCACCCGCTCGATAAGCGGGAGCTGGCTGCGAAAAATATCGGGAGGGGCTTCGCGCTGGGCCTTGTACTCGGGGTACTGCTCGTTGCGAAAGGTCCCGCCCTTCACATCCCAGGCCACCGCCATCCCGTCCGGGTGCTCGTCGCCCAATAGTTTGATGAGCATCGACGTGAAGCCATAGGCGGCATTGGTCACCTGGCCTTGTGAGGTCGCCAGGTCACTCGGAAGGGCGTAGAAGGCCCGGTAGGCCAGGCTATGGCCGTCGAGGAGAACGAGTTTGGGCACCCCGCCAGGATAGAGGCGGTTGTCTAGCCCCCCGGCGGCAACTGAACGAGTCGTGATCCCTGGGCGAACTGGGTGGCGATCGCCAGGAAGACCTCGGCGAGATCCTCGTCCTTTGGCAGGCAGAAGAAGTAGTCGTCGTCGTTGTTCTCGAAATCGGTAGTGGCAACGGTGCAGTTGTCGTCGGAAGGCTGGCTGGCCATATCGGCCAACAGGCGGGTCACGGACTGGCCATCCGGCCACAGGGGCCCGGGTCCCGGTCCGTAGGGACCGGCCTCATCTTTGGTGCACGTGACTATGCGGCCGGGAGCAGTCGGGTCGTCCACGCCGAATCCGATCGTGAAGATTTCGATGCCGGCGTTCTTGGCTGCCAGCCCCTGGGTGTTGGCGTACTCGCACGGATGGGCTACTGAATTTGGCCGATTAGCACCGCCGTCGGACAGGAAGAGGATGCCCTTCCTAACGCCGGGCCGACCGTTGTTGACCAGCTCGGTGATGGCGTCGTCGCCCAGTTCAGTGGTAGACCCGGCGAAATCGCGGATCGGGC
>JAUXJL010000057.1 GCA_030624805.1 Acidimicrobiia bacterium | reverse complement strand
GCACACAATAGGACGGCAGCAACCGGATCATGGAGCGCTCCCGCGTACTCAATCCGGTTCAGGTCGATGGCGATGAGGTCTGCCGCCTTGCCGGCCTCGAGCGACCCAACGTCCTCACGCCCCAAGACGTCCGCTCCGCCCCGGGTCGCCAGTTCCAAAGCAGTGCGTGCCGTCATGAGGTCGCTTGATCGAGCCAGGTCGGGAGCGGCTCCGAGCCGTGCCAGCAACATAGCCTGCCGGGCTTCGGCCAGCAGGTGGCTTCCGTCGTTGCTGGCCGAGCCATCAACTCCCAACCCGACATTAACTCCGGCCGCCCGGAAGGCGGCGACCGGGGCAATACCCGACCCAAGCCGCATGTTTGAAGTTGGGCAATGAGCGACGCCGGTTCCCGCTTCGCCCATGCGACCGATCTCGTCACCGTTGATAAAGACGCTGTGGGCAAACCACACGTCGGGCCCCATCCAGCCCACCGACTCGGCCAACTCAACCGGGCGCATGCCGAACTGCTCGATACAGAAGGTTTCCTCGTCGAGTGTCTCAGCCAGGTGCGTGTGTAGTTGGAGGCCATGGGCTCGGGCCAGTTGGGCGGCTTCTTGCATGCCGTTCGGGGTAACCGAAAACGGCGAGCAGGGGGCAACGACTATCCGAGTGTGCGCTCCCGGCTCGGGGTCGTGAAACTCCGAGATCACCCGCTCGGTATCGGCGAGGATGGCTGATTCGCTCTCGACGACAGAATCGGGTGGCAGGCCGCCGTCACTCTCACCGAGGCTCATGGACCCACGGGCAATGTGGAAGCGGATCCCGACTCTGTCGGCGCCTTCAACCTGGTCCTCGACCCGCGACCCGTTCGGGTACAGATACAGATGATCGGCCGTTGTGGTGCAACCCGACAGGGCAAGCTCGGCCAGGCCGAGTGTGGTGGACACTCTGACATGATCGGGGCTCATGCGTGCCCAGATCGGATAGAGCGTGGTGAGCCAGCCGAAGAGCCCGACATCCTGGGCCGCCGGAACCGCCCGGGTGAGGGTCTGGTAGAGATGGTGGTGGGTGTTTACCAGTCCGGGCAGAACAACGTGGCCGGAAAGGTCGATCACCTGATCGGCACTCTCCGGCAAGTCGAGGGCCGACCCAACCTGTTCGATCCATCCGTCACGCGCAAACAAGCCGCCCCCAGCGATCTCTCGCCGATCCTTGTCCATCGTCACCAGTACAGTGGCGTTCTTCACGAGCAATGTGGACATGTTCTGAACGCTACCCGGCTATAAATGGTCTATGACAACGAACCCGGGACCACGTGTGATTCGCTGGCCGCCCTACCGCCACGTATTTTTTGATTGTGACTCGACCCTCACCTCGGTGGAAGGCATCGATGTGCTCGCCGAGCAGGCCGGGCGCGGTGAGGAGGTCAGACAGCTCACCGACGCCGCCATGAATGGTGAGCTGGATCTCGAGGATGTTTATGGCGAGCGCCTTACCCAGATCCATCCGACCCGGACCCAGGTGCAAGCGATTCGTCAGGTATACAAGGACAACGCCCTGGCCGACGCCGCCATGGTTATCGCCGTGCTCCAGCATCTCGGCCACGAGACCTACATCATCAGTGGCGGCCTCGAGGAACCGGTTCGAGAATTCGGGATCTCGCTGGGCGTCCCCGCCGACCACATCCGGGCGGTCGGGGTCGAGTACGACGAACTGGTTGGGGCGTGGTGGTCTCACCATGAGGGCCAGGAAGCCAGCTACCTCGACTACGGCCGCGGGGCACTGGCGGTGAGCGAAGGTAAGGAGGGGATCGTCAAGGAGCTGGTGGGAACCCAGCCCGGCACCAGTCTCCTGATCGGTGATGGCACGAGCGACCTTCTCGCCGGCGAAGCCGTCGACCTCTTCGTCGGGTTCGGTGGTGTCACCGCCAGGTCCAAGGTGGCGGTCGGAGCCCCGGTGTTCATCCAGTCACCCGGCCTAGCACCGGTACTGCCTTTGGCGGCCGGCCCGTCGGCAATCTCGCGAATCGAGGAAACGTCATACCGGGCCTTGTTCTGGGAGGGCATCCAGCGGAGCCAGGACGCAACAACCTTCAACGACGAAGGGCTCGGCGACTCATTCCGGGGTGCGGTGACGGGGGCGGGTTTCTAGGGAGGGTTAGCCTGTCGAATATGTTCCGGATCCTTGTTTCTGACGATATCGGGTCGCATGGAATCGATTTACTGAAATCGGCGAATGACGTCGAATGCGACGTCAGGACCGGATTGTCCGCTGCTGAGCTCATGGACCAGATCGGTGACTACGACGCACTCATCGTCCGGTCCGCCACAGCGGTGACCGGCGAAGTACTCGGGGCCGCCACCAGCCTGAAGATCATCGGTCGAGCCGGCATGGGGGTGGACAACATCGACGTGCCCGCTGCGACCCGGCGCGGCGTCATCGTGATGAACACCCCCACGGCCAATTCGGTCGCCACAGCCGAACAAACCATGGCCCTCATGCTGGCCGCCTCCCGTCACACCGCTCCCGCCCACGCGTCGCTGGCGGAGGGCCGGTGGGAGCGGAGCATGTTTCGGGGAACCGAGCTAAGCGGCAAACACCTCGGCATCATCGGCTTCGGTCGAATCGGTCGACTGGTTGCCGCCCGGGCCAAAGCATTCGATATGGTCGTCAGCGCCTATGACCCGTTCGTATCGGAGGAGGTGGCACACGACACCGGAGTCACGCTCGTGAACCTCGACGAGTTATATGCAGCCGCCGACTACATCACGCTCCATGTCCCATCCTCACCCGAGACCTACAACATCGTGTCCGCAGATTCAATTGACTCGATGAAACCGGGAGTGGTCATCATCAATGCCGCCCGCGGCAGCCTCATTGACGAAGATGCCCTCGCGGCAGCCCTCGCCACCGGCCAGGTGCGGGCCGCCGGCATCGACGTTTACCGGACCGAGCCGCCGACCGAGAACCCTCTCATCGGCCTGCCCAATGTGGTGCATACGCCCCACCTGGGAGCTTCGACCACCGAAGCCCAACGCGACGTCTCGGCTCAGATAGCTCAACAGGTCCTAGACGCTCTGCGGGACACCGACATCCGAAACGCCGTGAACCTTCCGTTCGAGGCCGGTCGGGATTTCGCGGCGGCAATGCCCTATATGGCGCTGGCCGAGAAGCTCGGAATTCTCCAGTTCCATATGGCACCCGGGCCGATTCGCCGCGTTGAAATTGAGGCGGACGGGGACGTCGTCGAGACGATGACCCGTCCAATCGCCGCCGCCTTGCTGGCCGGGATCCTGCAGGGACACCTGGCGGAGGGTGTCAACTACGTAAACGCACCGATGCTGGCCGAACAACACGGGATATTGGTGTCGCAAGCCAAAGGGGTGGCGGCCGTCGACTACACCAACCTCGTGTCATGCCGCGTCCACTGGGAGAACGGCAGTCGGATCATGGCCGGCGTATTGTTCGGGGGCACGCAGCCCCGATTGGTGCTGGTGGGTGACTATCACCTTGACGTTGACCCGTCTGGCCTGCTGCTCATCATGTTGAACAAGGATGTACCAGGTGTGATCGGAATCGTCGGGACCACGCTTGGACGTTTCGGAGTGAATATTGGCGAGTGGCGCCTCGGACGCAGCCAGCCGGGGAACCAGGCCCTGTCGTTCATCAACCTCGACGCCGAGCCGGACCCGGAGGCCCTCGATGCCCTCCGGTCAGAAGAGGCTATCGAGAAGCTCCTCCTGTTGCACCTGTAGCGAGTTCTGACCTTTGGCTATTGCGGCTGTCACGGTACGGTCCGGAGGCCGCCTGCGTACAATTTGTCCATGAGCCGGTACGATGACAGCGACGACTGAACGGCGGTGGATCGACCGCAGGGCCCGCGTCCGTTTCCGGCTTCCCGAACGTCGCACCGGCTTCGACCGTCGGTCACCGCGACGGGTGCTCACCTGGTACCGGGATCGGCCACGATTCATCGCGGCCGTCCTGGGTGTCGTCTTCGCTCTCAACATCCTGGATCTCCTCTTGACGAACCGAGCCCTCGCCCTGGGAGCGGTTGAGGCGAACCCGATTATGGCGGCCCTCTTCGAAGTCAGCCCCGCGTTAGCAGCCTCCTTGAAACTCCTTGTAACGGGCGGGGTCGTCGCTGTCATCTGGAACATGCGGCGCTATCGTCGCATCCTTGAGGTTTCGATTATTGCGCTGGTGGGTTTCGGTGCGCTCGTGGCTTACCAACTCTTCTCGTTACTTCGCGTCGCCTAGAAGCTGTCGCTTCAGTGACGGAATGCTCGAGGAGAATGGAGGGTTCAAACGATCATGAGATTTCCGACCGGCTTCGTCGGCCACGGTTCACCCACAAACGCGGTAAACGGCCCCCGGGGCGAGACATGGAAGGCATGGGCCGATTCCCTTCCTGCCCCAACCGCGATCCTGTCGATTTCTGCCCACTACGAACAGACACCTCCCTCACTTGGCGCCACCACTCCGGTCCCTTTGGTCTATGACTTCGGGGGCTTCCCCGAACCGCTCTACTCCATCAAGTACGACCCACCGGGCGCTCCTGAGGTGGCCGGCCAGGTGGAGGGTCTGCTGTCGAGGAGTGCGCAGGTAGCCCGTGAGGAATGGCGTGGCCTCGACCATGGGACGTGGGTTCCGCTCCTCCACATGTACCCCGATGCCAACATCCCCGTTGTCCAGTTGTCACTTCCGTGGACCAACGAGCCGGAGAAGATGTTCGCGCTTGGCCAGGAGCTCGCTCCTCTCCGAGACGATGGGGTCTTCATCCTCGGGAGCGGCAACCTCGTGCATAACCTGCGGGCGGCTGATTGGTCGAGCGGCCCGACCCCGGAATGGGCTGCTGAGTTCGATCACTGGATCAGTGAGGTTCTGACTGAGGACCGCGACGACCAACTGCAGGATTATCGAACCAATCCGCTGGCCGCTACCTGCCACCCAACCCAGGAGCACTTCGTTCCGCTGCTCGTGGCCGCAGGCGCCGCCTCCGAGCACGACGAGGTGTCCTTCCCGATCGAAGATTTCGAATTCGGTTCCCTCAGCATGCGCTGCGTTCAGTTCGGGTAAAAGCGCAAGACGCAAGACGCAGTACGCAACACCTCTTGCCACGAGTTGCGGGCATCGCGAGCTGCCACGAGTTGCGAAGCAACTCGAAAGCAACGCCGAAGGCGTTGCCGGGAACCAACCAGCAATTGGTCTCGTTGTACTGAACATGATCGAGGCGGCAGTACAAACCAGGACACGCGGCCAATACATCATGGCGGCAGTCGTGGCAGCTGGGGTCACCCTCGGCATCGGAGAGCTGTTGGCCGGATTGGTCGACCGTATACCTTCGACGCTCTCGTCGATTGGAGCCATCGCGGTAGACAACGTTCCGACCTCCATTGAGCGATGGGCGATCGACACATTTGGAACGGGAGACAAAGCCGCGCTCCTGCTCGGGATCGTCGCCTCGACCCTCCTCATCGCCGGCGCGGTTGGCATATGGATGCAACGCAGCGGCGTGGTTGTGGCTGCGCCACTATTCATCGGATTCGGTTTCGTCGGTCTCGTCGCATCACTCAATCAGACACTCATCAGCGTGCCGATGACCGTTCTGGCGGCTGTTCTCGCCACCGGCTCAGGCCTCTACGCCTTGTACTTCCTGTTACAGACACCGGGTGCCCGGCTCACCGACACTGTGGTGGGCGAGCCAACCGATGGTGTTCCTGACGATCCATCCCGGCGCCAGTTCGTAGGCCGAGCAGTCGGCCTGAGCGCCCTTGCGGTCGGGGGAGGTGTCCTCGGTCGCCGTCTCCTCACCGCCACTCGGAGCAGCGATGTGACACTTCCTGCGGCTGGAACGCTGCCGGGTGTGGCGGCCGAGAACTTCTTCGAGATCGACGGCCTCGAGTCAGTAGTAGTGGCGAATGACTCGTTCTACAGGATTGACACAGCCCTGATCATTCCGAGGGTGCCGGTCGATAACTGGACCCTCAGCATCGACGGGCTGGTGGATAATCCGGTCGAATTCACATTCGGCGAACTAGCGGCGCGAGACCTGGTTGAGGACTACATCACGATTGCGTGCGTTTCGAACCCGGTGGGCGGTGGATTGGTAGGAAACGCCAAGTGGACAGGCGTGCGCCTGGCAGAGCTCCTCGAAGAGGCCGGGCCGACCGATGAGGCCGAGCAAGTGGTCGGCTGGTCGGTTGATCGGTGGGCCAGTGGATTTCCGATCGAGACGGTTTTCGACGGCCGGGAGCCCCTGGTTGCGATTGCCATGAACGATGAGCCCCTCCCGGCCCGCCATGGGTTTCCCGCCCGGCTAATTGTGCCCGGGCTCTACGGATATGTGTCGGCCACAAAATGGCTCGAACGCATCGAACTAACCACCTGGGACGGGTTCGACTCGTACTGGGTGCCACGCGGGTGGCTGAAGGAAGGTCCCATTCAGACCAGCTCCCGCATCGATGTGCCACACAAGGGCGATCGCGTTCCGGCCGGCGAAGTTGTCACAGCCGGTGTCGCCTGGGCACCCCTCAAGGAGATCGAACGGGTGGAAGTTCAGCTCGACGACGGGCCGTGGTTGGAGGCGGAGCTCACTCAGCCGCTCTCGAACAAAGCCTGGGTCCAGTGGAAGGCGACCCTGACAGTCCCGGACGGGGACCACCTATTACGGGTGCGGGCAACGGACGGTACCGGCGAGATTCAAACAGCAATCGAACAGCGTTCTTTGCCATCAGCGGCCACCGGCCACCACACGATCGAAATCAAAGCCAGGGCCTAGGTGTCTCTCAGGCCGACTAGGCCGTTTGCCGCATCTTGTCGCGCAGCCGACCAACGGCCGCCTGGGTGTCGCGGGCCGTGGTGTTGGCGTCGTCGAGAACCTTCTCAGCGTCTGCCCGGATCCGATCGGCCTCTCTCATGGCGCCGTCGACGAGCTCCTTGGCGGCCTTCTTGGCGTCCCCCAAGTGTCGCTCCTTGTCGAGGACCGCAGTCAGCGCCTGCTTGGCCTGACGCCGATCCTGCTCGGCTTCCTGGGTGGCGGTCGCTATGCGTTGCTCGGTGGTTCGTTTGAGGTCGCTCGCCTCGGCCTGAAGCCTTGCGATCTCTTCTCGGCTCGTCTGGAGCTCGAGTGCCGCCTGCTCCTCTGCCTGGCGCAGAGCACTTTCGCGTATCTGTTCAGCTTCCTGTTCGGCTGAGGCCCGCATCATGGCGGCCGCATCTCGGTCGAGAACGGCTTCGCTCCGGAAGGTCTCCGTCTCCGCTTCAGCAGTGACGCGGTGCTCCTCGGCCATCGCTTCAGCCTCCTTGGTTGCGAGGGTTCGGATACGCTCGCCCTCACGGGTCGCCTCCTGCACAAGCCCCTCGGCCTCCTCCCGTGCGTTTGCGAGGCCCTGGTGGGCAGCTTCTGCCTCGGCCCATGCCTCGGCCTTGGCGTTTTCGGCCTCCTGCCGAATGAGGATCGACTCGGCTTCGGCAGCTGCGATGATGTCGGTGCGCAACGTGTCGCTCTCCGCAGCTGCCAAAAGCTGCTCCGCTTCCGAAGTCATGCGGGCGGCCTCGAGCCGCGCATTCACCAAAACTTGCTCAGACTCCTCGCGGTTGGTTCGAGCCAGCGTCTGGACTGAGGTGAGTTCCTCGTTCGCCCGATCTCGCGTCGCCTGGGCCTGCTGCTCCGCCGCCACCCGAAGCACCTCTGCTTCGGACATGACCTGTTCGACGTCACGGTCGGCGACGGCACGCTCCTTCGCCATCCGGGCCCGAATACGCTCGGCGTCCTCGGTGGCGGCCTTGAGACGCTCCTCGGCGAGGGCGCGGACCCTGGCCGCCTCTTCCTTACTGTCGGCCGCATCCGCTCCAGTTTCTCGAAGCAGAGAATCGGCCTCCTTTTTTGCCAAACCAATGATTTCCTCGGCTTCGTGGCGTGCCGTCGAAGCCTTGTCGAAAGCGGCCGCCACCTCCTTCTCAGCCTGTTCTTGGTAGCGCACCGCGTCTTTCCGGATCAGGGAGAAGAAGTCGGACGCCTCTGCCTTCATGCGGTCCGCGTCTTCCTGGGCGGAGTTAAAAAGGTGCTCGGCTTTGGCTGCGGCCTCGCCGAGTAGCTGCCGCTCGTCCCGAGCCGCGCCCACCGCCTCGCGAGCTTCTGACTGAATTCGCTCGGCCTCAGCGGCCGAAGTCGACAACACCTCCTCGGCCTGCAGTCGCGCCTCGGCCAGCATCACCTCTGGATCAACGGAGCCGACCAGGTCTTCTTCCACACCGGCCCGGATGTCGGCGGCACGTGAACTGGCCTCGAGCAGAATCCGGCGAGCTCGCATATTGGCGTCCGAGAGGAAACGACCCCGAACGTCGAGAATGTAGAAATAGGCACGGTCGATGGCGGCTGTTTCAAGGGTCTCGGCATTCGCCAAGTTTTGTTCGAGCCGGGCGATTTCGGCGCCGGCGGCAGCCCGCACGGTCTCGATGTAGTGATCGACCTCTTCGCGGGCATAACCTTTGAGGCCAGTCTTGAATTCGGGCGCCTCAGGAATTTGGTCCATGTCCTACTCCCTTAATGTCCTGCCAAACGGTTCGGCAATTCGGAAAATCTCTTGAGTCGGGAACGGACTTCGGTATTGCTGCGTTGAGAAAGCGAAGGAGGCCACATGAGCACCCAGGAACAAGACAAGATCTACCAGGAGAAACTGACTCCGCTCCAATACCGGGTTACCCGAGAAGGAGCCACCGAGCGAGCGTTTACAGGCCTGTATTGGAATTCGAAGGACTCCGGAAGCTACGACTGCATTTGCTGTGGGGCCAAGTTGTTCGAGTCAGACGACAAATATGACTCGGGGTCGGGGTGGCCAAGCTTTACCCGCCCGATTGAGGGAGCAAATATCACTGAGATCGGCGACGAGAGTCACGGCATGGCCCGCACCGAAGTCCGGTGTGGCGAATGTGATGCCCACCTCGGCCATGTCTTCCCGGACGGGCCGGGGGCAGAGGGTCTCCGCTACTGCATCAACTCGGCCAGCCTCAGCCTCGGGACCGAATAGTTCGAAGCCCCAACTAGAAACGGCCCGCCGTCCGGCGGGCCGTTTCTCATCGAGGGAGCCGACTCAGTGACCTGAGGCATCGGCACCCTCGTGGTCGTCGTGGTGTCCGTCGGCGTGCTCGGCCAGCTCCTTGCGTACCTCATCCATATCCAGCTCGCCAACCTGGGTGATCAGATCCTCGAGGTGGTTGGCCGGCAGCGCTCCCGGCTGGCTGTAAAGGATGACCTGCTCGCGGAAGACCATGAGTGTGGGTATCGACTGGATCCCGAACGCTCCAGCCAGCTCCTGCTGATCCTCGGTGTCGACCTTGGCAAACACCATGTCCGGATACTTCTCAGACATGGCTTCGTAGGTGGGAGCGAATGAGCGACATGGGCCGCACCATTCCGCCCAGAAATCGACGAGCACCGTGTCGTTCGACTGAATCGTTTCTTCGAATGTTTCTTTGGTGACGTCGATGGTCGCCATGAGTTCAGCTCCGTATTTGTGAAGGTCGACAACTAAACGGACGAGTCG
>JAUXJL010000130.1 GCA_030624805.1 Acidimicrobiia bacterium | reverse complement strand
GCCCGGAAGTTGTGGGATGTGCTGGTGAATACCAGGAGGGTCCTGGCGATCGAGATCCTGTGCGCGGCCCAGGGGCTCGAGTACCGCAAACCGCTCCTGCCCTCGCCGCGGGTCCAAGCGGTGGTCGCCCACATTCGACGAATTGTCCCCCCTCTCGACGAAGACCGCCAGATTTCCGGTGAGATCGAACAGGTCGCCGAAATGGTGGCGAGCGGGGAGCTGCTGCAAGCAGCCGGGGTCACGTAGCCTGGTCGGCAAGAAGAAGGAGGACGGCCGTGGACCCGATTCACGCCCCACGAGGGACTGAGCTCACCACCAAGGGGTGGCTGCAAGAAGCAGCCCTCCGATGCCTCATGAACAATCTCGACCCGGCGGTGGCCGAGAACCCCGACGAACTCGTTGTATACGGCGGACGCGGCAAAGCGGCCCGCGACTGGGACAGCTATCACGCCATCGTCCGAACCCTCTCAGCACTCGAGAACGACGAGACGCTCCTCGTCCAGTCGGGAAGGCCGGTCGGCGTGTTCCGCACTCACGAGATGGCGCCCCGAGTGCTCATCGCCAACAGCCTGCTGGTGCCGGACTGGGCTAACTGGGAGACCTTCTGGGAGCTAGAAGGACAAGGCCTCATGATGTACGGTCAAATGACCGCCGGCTCCTGGATCTACATCGGCACACAGGGCATATTGCAGGGCACCTATCAAACCTTCCTGGCCCTGGCCGAGCGGTCCTACGGCGGAACACTCCGCAACACACTCACACTCACCGCCGGCCTTGGCGGCATGGGCGGCGCCCAGCCGATGGCCGTCACCATGAACGATGGCGTAGCTCTCTGTGTGGAGGTAGACCCGACGCATATCGAACGCCGTATCGAGACCCGCTACCTCGACGAAAAGGCCGACACGCTCGACTCCGCTATCGAGAGGGTGCTGGCCGCCAAGGAGTCTGGCGAGTCGGTCTCGGTCGGCGTCGTTGGCAACGCGGCCGAGGTCTTCGCCGAACTGCTCGAGCGCGACATCGCCATCGACATCGTGACCGATCAGACGTCGGCTCACGACCCCCTCAACGGGTATATCCCGGTGGGCTATGACCCCGCCGCAGCCACCGACCTTCGTAAACGCGACCCGGCCGGTTACATCAAAGCCTCCCGAGAGTCCATGGCCCGCCACTGCGAAGCAATGGTCGGCTTCCAGGAGGCGGGCGCCGAGGTGTTCGACTACGGCAACAACCTGCGGGGCGAAGCCGAGGCCGGCGGATTCACCAGGGCATTCGAGTATCCCGGCTTCGTGCCCGCCTACATCCGCGATCTGTTCTGCGAGGGGCTTGGTCCGTTCCGGTGGGTGGCGCTGTCGGGTGACCCGGCCGACATCCGGGCCACCGACGAGGCGTTGCTCGAACTCTTCCCCGAGAACGAGGGGCTGGCCCGCTGGCTGCGGATGGCCGAGGAGCGAGTGGAGTTCCAAGGGCTCCCCGCCCGCATCTGCTGGCTCGGCTACGGCGAGCGTCACAAGGCGGGCCTGGCCTTCAATGACCTCGTTGCATCCGGCGCGGTGAGTGCTCCGATTGTCATCGGCCGCGACCATCTGGACTCGGGCTCGGTGGCATCGCCCTATCGGGAGACTGAATCCATGCTGGACGGCTCGGACGCAGTCGCCGACTGGCCGATCCTCAACGCCCTCCTCAACACTGCTTCGGGCGCCGCCTGGGTGGCAGTCCACCACGGCGGTGGCGTGGGCATCGGCAAGTCGATTCACGCCGGTGCCCAGGTGGTCGCCGATGGAACCGAAGACGGAGCCCGACGCCTGGAACGGGTACTGACGAACGATCCGGGCATGGGGGTCATCCGCCACGCCGATGCCGGCTATGAGCGAGCCCTCGAAGTGGCCGACGACCGCGGCGTCCGGATTCCGATGCGTGAGAAGGGCTGACATGCGCGTCTCGCACGGCGCAGGCACACCCCCACGCCCCTCTGGTTCGGCGAGCGCAACGAGGTCGGGGTTCTGTCACGGTCACCCAGAGGAGTGCGGTGACTGACCTCCTCCTGACGGGGATTGGCGAACTCGTCACCAACGATCCATCCAAAGGCGGGCTGCTTGGCCTACTGCACGATGCGGCCGTGGCTGTGAAAGGCGGGCGGATCGCCTGGGTTGGAGCCGAGTCGGAGGTGCCGGCCGAGTTTCGTGAGTTGCCCGAGCTGGACTGTGGTGGCCGGGCCGTCACTCCCGGCTTCGTGGACTGCCACACCCACCTCGTGTTCGGTGGTGACCGGGCCGACGAGTTCGCCCGCCGGCTACGCGGCGAGTCCTACGAGAAGATCATGGCGACTGGCGGCGGCATTCAAAACACGGTTGAAGCGACCCGAGCTGCCGGCCGGTCTTCGCTGCTCAATGACACGGTCCGGAGGGCCAAGCGGATGCTCGGGGCCGGGACTACCACGGTCGAAATCAAGTCCGGGTACGGCCTCGACCTCGAGCACGAGCTGCTCATGTTGGGGGTAGCGACCTCGGTCGCCGATCACCTCGCCATCGACGTGGTGCCAACGTTTCTGGGCGCTCACGTGGTCCCCTCCGAGTATGAGAACGACCGGGCCGGGTACGTGCAACTCGTCATCGAGGTCATGATCCCGGCGGCAGCCGGCCACGCTCGCTTCTGTGACGTGTTCTGCGACGTGGGCGCCTTCTCGGTTGATGAAGCCCGGCGGATCCTGAGTGCGGCCCAGGAACACGGCTTGGGCCCCCGACTTCACGCCAACCAGCTTGGCCATTCGGGTGGGGCCCAGCTGGCGGCCGAGATCGGCGCGGTGTCCGCCGACCATCTCGACCATCTCGTCGATGGGGACATCGCCGGGCTACGCGACGCCGGGACGGTGGCAGTGCTCTTTCCGACGGTTTCACTGTCGTTGCAGATCGACCCTCCACCGGCCCGTCGTCTGTGGGACGCCGGCATCCCCGTGGCGATCGCCACCGACTGCAATCCCGGAACCAGCTACGTGGAGAACATGCAACTAGTCATCGCCATTGCCACGCTCACCGCCGGCCTCACTCCCGAGGAGGCGACCTGGGCGGCTACCCGCGGCGGCGCCCGGGCCCTTCAGCTCGGCGACAAGGGCCACGTCACACCCGGGGCAGCCGCCGACCTGCTGATGCTGGAAGCCGATAGCTACCTGGCGATCCCGTATCGCCCCGGCACCGATCTAGTCCGCATGGTCATCAAAGACGGCGTACCTGTGGCGACGTGAATCCCACCGCTTTGTGACGGCTTCAATCCCCGATCGCCGCCCCGTACTCTCTGTGACCACCCGCCGGAACCGGCCCTCGGTCAACGGCGTAAGGTGCGTGGCGTGAACGATGCTGTGGCACTGCTGCGGGAGCTGGTCGCGATCGACTCGACCAACCCGGACCTGGGCGCCGGCACCGGTGAGGCGGGGGTGGCGGCGGCCGTCGCCGATTGGCTGGGCGGGTTCGGGGTGGAGGTGGCCGTCGAGGAGATCGAGCCGGGCCGCCCCAACGTCACTGCCGTGGTGCGTGGCACCGGGGGCGGGCGGAGCCTGATGCTGAACGCCCACCTCGACACTGTCGGCGTCGCCGGCTACGAGGACCCGTTGGCGGCGGTCATCGTCGGCGACCGTTGCTACGGGCGGGGGTCGCTCGACACCAAAGCCGGCTTGGTTGCGGCGATGCGGGCCACGGCGGCCGCGGCCGGGATGAGCCTCGCCGGCGACGTCGTCCTTACCGGCGTCATCGACGAGGAGGCCGGCAGCAAGGGCACCGAAGCAGTCGTACGTAGTCAGGCGGCCGATGCGGCGGTTGTGCTCGAGCCGACCGGCCTGGAGATCGCCATCGCCCACCGCGGGTTTGCGTGGGGAAGGGTAACCGTGCACGGCGTGGCCGCCCATGGCTCCGATCCGGCCTCAGGGGTTGACGCCATCGCTCACGCGGGAGCAGTCTTGACCGGCGTGGCGGCACTCCACGCCCGGTTGCAAGAAAGCACCGCCCATCCGCTCCTGGGCCACGGCGGAGTGCACGCCTCACTGATCTCGGGAGGCCAGGAGGTATCGTCGTATCCCGCCTTGTGCACGATCGACATGGAGCGGCGACTGCTGCCGTCCGAGGACAACACAACGTGGGAGGCGGAACTGGCGAGCCTGGCCGGCCTGGTGGCTCGGCCGGCGACTGCCGACTATGAGGTGCCGTTTTCCCGCTTCCCGTTGCAGGTCTCGCCTGACGAGTTGATCGTGACCTCACTCGTCGACGCAGCCACCTCCGTGCTCGGGGTCGCTCCAATCGTGAGTGGCGCCCCCTACTGGACGGACGCGGCGTTGCTGGCGAAAGCCGGGATCCCTGCCGTGGTGTACGGTCCCGGTGGCAGCGGCATTCACAGCCATGAGGAGTGGGTCGACCTCCCCACCATGGATGCCTGTGAACGCACACTGGTGCGTCTCATCGAACGGTGGTGCGGGTAGAGATAGCGCGGTGCACGGGGAATCAACCCATCTGTGGGGTCGGTGGATGCCGGGGGTTCCCCCTCGAACCGGCGGCTCTCAGCCCCATCCCCAAGCCAACTCCCGCACCCGCCTACACGTCTCCAATGAGTCCTTCACGAGTTGTCGGTGACGTTTCCCACCAGGGGCCGTTAGCAAACCCCTAGCCTCGGGACCATGAAGACACTTCGCTCAATAGCGCTGCCCGTGGTTGTCCTGCTGGCACTCGTTGGGCTCGTCACTCTTGCCGGCCGGGCGGCTGACGTGTTTACGAACGGATGGGCTGCCCTCGGCCTGGTGAGTGGGCTCGGAGCAGCCTGGATCGTGTTCCGGTCGACGCGGAGTTGGGTGCCTCGCCGCACAATCCTCGAGCTCGATTTCGGCCGAGGAATCATCGAACGGATGCCATCGTCGCCACTTGCCCGGGCGCAGGCCTCTCAGGCATATCCTCTCATCGACCTGCTCGATGCGCTCGATCGGGCAGCCGAGGACCGGCGCGTGGTTGGCCTGGTCGCCCGCGTCGGGGCCGACGCTCCCGGGATCGCCCGCGCCCAAGAAATCGCCGATGCCGTACAAGCGTTCACCAGCGCGGGCAAACCTGCCGTTGCGTACGCCGAAACCTTCGGAGAGCTTCAGTCAGGGTCGCTGGCGAGCCTGTTTCTTGGATCTGCGTTCGACGAACTGTACGTGCAGCCTGGTGGCGAGGTCGGGATCACCGGACTGGTCCAGCGCAAGTTCTACCTGCGCCGGCTGCTCGACAAGCTGGGCGTGACCCCCGAATTCGACCACCGCCACGAGTACAAGTCCGCCATGTACGTACTCACCGAGGACCACATGGTCGAACCCGACCGAGAGGCCACATCGGCATACATCGGGGCTCAGTTCGAACAACTCGTCACAGGCATCGCCTCAGGTCGAGGCCTCGAAGAGGGACCGGTGAGGGACCTCATAAACCGAGCCCCCCTCCTGGCGACTGAGGCTCAGGAAGCCGGGCTGGTCGACGACCTGCTGTACCGCGACCAGGTGCTGGAGCGGGTGCGCTCCGGCTGGGGTCGGGGAGCCCGCACACTCGACATCGGCTCCTACTTGAAGCGGGCCAAGCGCCCGCACCGGCGCGGTCCCACCGTCGCACTCATTTATGGAACCGGGCTCGTCGCCCAGGGGTCATCCCGCTTCGACCCACTCACCCGCCAACCGTCCATGGGATCGGACGACATGGTTGAAGCGTTTCGGGCCGCCATCGAAAACAAGAAGGTAAAAGCCATCGTCTTTCGCATCGACAGCCCCGGCGGCTCAGCGGTGGCATCAGACACGATATGGCGGTCCACTCAACAGGCGATCGAAGCCGGCAAGCCGGTCATCGCCTCTATGGGGAACGTGGCTGGTTCGGGTGGCTACTTCGTCGCGGCCGGATGTACCCGCATCGTGGCTCAGCCGGGGACGGTGACGGGCTCCATCGGTGTAGTGGCCGGAAAGCTCGTTACCCGGGATGCCTGGGCAAGAGCCGGGATCACCTACGACGACGTTTACCGAGGCGAAAACGCCCGCTTCATGGGCAGCGACTACCCGCACACTGAAGCCGAGTCGGCGCGTTTTCAGGCCTTACTGGACAACATCTATGAGGACTTCGTCGGCAAGGTTGCCATCGGACGCGCCAAGACGTTCGAAGAGGCCGAGGCGCTGGCGCGGGGCCGGGTGTGGGCCGGTTCACACGCACTCGAACGTGGACTCGTCG
>JAUXJL010000032.1 GCA_030624805.1 Acidimicrobiia bacterium | reverse complement strand
AGCAGCTGGGCTCCGGCCGCCGCCGCCACCCCCTGGGCGGTGGCCAGTCCGGCTCGGATACCGGTAAACAGGCCCGGGCCAACATCCACCACAACCGCGTCGAGCTCACTCGGCGTCCAGCCCACCTGTTGGAAGCAATAGTCCATGGCCGGCGCCAGGAAACCGACGTGACCCCGGCGGTCCACCTGCAGAGCCATGGCCAGGAGGGCGTCGTCGGTGCCGAGCGCCACCGAAGAGGCCGGGGTTGAGGTCTCGATGGCGAGAATATTCATTCCTGGAGCTCTTCGAGCGGACGGGTCGACCAGGTTCCCCTCGGCACGAACTCCACGACTCGGGTGTTGGCCTGCTCCACCCGTATCCGCACGATGAGATGGTTAGGTGGCATCCACTGCTCGATAGCCGTCCCCCACTCGACGGCAAGTACCCCGTCTACCGATGCCTCGAGAAGATCGAGGTCCTCGATTTCGGCAAGTGTCTCCACTCTGTACACGTCGGCGTGCGTAAGGGACATGAGGCCCGAGTAGGTGCGCATGAGAATGAAGGTTGGGCTCGTGATGACCTCATCCACACCGAGACCCTCTGCCAGGCCGGCGACAAAAGTGGTCTTTCCGGCACCCAGTTCTCCGTCCACCAGCACTACATCGCCGGCCCATAACAGCCCGGCAAGACGCCGGCCGGCGGCCATGGTTTCGACAGCACCTGGGCACTCGATCTCCACGGTCACTGGAACAATCCGATCTGCTCGGGTGGTCGAGCCTCACCAGGCGCATCCTCCACAGGAAGGGTGCGCTGCTCGATGACCTGGGTAGCCAACCGAAGGTCGCTCACCATTTCCTCCACAACCCGTGGACCGTTGCGAAGGGCGGCTGCCGGATGGAAGGTCGGCACGACATGACGGCCCCACCATGGGTAGGCCTGGCCTCGCATGCGAGTGATCCCGACCTGGGTTTTGAGCAAGAGTTTGGTGGAGAAGTTGCCAAGTGTCACCACAACTGCCGGGTCGATGAGCTTTATCTGCTCGACCAGGTAGCCCTTGCAGGCATCGATCTCGTCCTGGCGAGGGTCGCGGTTTCCAGGCGGGCGGCACTTCACGACGTTGGCGATGTAGACCTCTGGCCGGCTGAGTCCTACCCGCTCGAGCAGTGTCGACAACAGCTGTCCTGAGCGTCCTACAAAGGGCACACCTTGCAGGTCCTCATGCTGACCGGGCCCTTCGCCAATGAACATGAGGTCTGCGTTCGGTGCGCCATCACCAAACACCACCGTTGTCCGACCCTGATGAAGCCGACAGTTGATGCAGGCGGATGCTTCCTTTTCCAGCACCCGGAGCCGGGCGGCGCGGTCCTCGATGGTCATCCCTCTTCCTCGGTGTCGGCCGACCGTATGGCGGCTTCGATGGCGTCCCCAACTGCCACAAACGCCGCTTCGCCCGCTGCGTCGAGATCGGCCTCTGCCTCACCACACGAGACGGCGAAGGCAACATCGCCATCATATCGGGTGTGACCCGGCCGAATGCAGGCGGCAACTGCGTCCTGGGCTCTCACGGCGAGGCGCAGCAGATCGTTGCGCTCGATGCGGGCATCGGTCGCAACAACAATGAGTGTGGTGTTTCCGAGCGCAGCTGGTTGGTCCGCCGGCGGGCCGGGTCGGGGCGGACCGCCGGTGAGCGGCTCGCCCTCGAGAGTAAACACATCCCCGACCGCATTGACCGCCGCCAACGCGCCGACAGTGGCATCACCCACTTCCGCAGCCGCTGAACCGACTCCCCCGCGTTGCATATGCTCAAATCCCCGCCAGCCCGCCACCAGTGCTCCGGTTCCTACCCCGACCGACCCCATCGTGACCGGCTCGGCGGCTCGGGCCGCGTAGGCTGCGGCCCCCTGCGAAGGGCCGGGCCGCACAGTTGCATCTCCGGCGAGAAGGTCGTAGATAACTGCGGCCGGCACGATCGGCACCGGCCCTTTGAGCGCCTGATGACCGCGGCCATCGGCTTCCAGGGCCCGAACAACCCCGTCGACCGCCGCCAGGCCAAAGGCGCTGCCGCCGGTGAGGACAATCGCCTGAATCTCCTCGATCCGCATGCCGGGGCCGAGCAGCGCCAGCTCACGACTCCCCGGGGCGGCGCCCCGTACCTCGGCCACGACCCGGTTCGGCTCGGGAAGCGCCACGACCGTCACGCCGGTTCGCGCAACGGAGTCGGTCCAGTGCCCGACCTCGATCCCGGGAACGGACGTCAGCGTCATCCGCGATAGCGCCGGGGAAGCCGCGGGCCGAACCCACAAAGGACCTCCCAGCTGACGGAGTCGAGGCGTTTGGCCCATTCATCGGCGTCGATTTCCTCGTCGCCCTGGCGGCCAAGCAACACGACTTCGTCGCCGACACCGACGGAGTCATCGGCCATATCAACCACAACCTGGTCCATCGTGACGACTCCGGCAAACGACCGTCGCACCCCACCGACCAGGACCTCACCTCCGATCTCGCTAAGCCGTCTGGTGATGCCGTCGGCATACCCGATCGGAATGGTGGCCACTGTGGATTCTTTCTCGAGCGGCCGAATCCGCCCGTAGGCGGGACGGGCACCAGCCGGCAGGCGCCGGATATGGACCACTCGAGAAACCACCCGCATAGCCGGACGGAGCGATACGACTTCACCACAAGCCGGAGAGGGCAGGCAGCCATACATGGCCAGCCCGATTCGCACCAGATCGAACCGGGCTTCCGGGTAGAGCAAGGCGCCGGCCGAGTTGGCGGCATGCACGAGGCCTGGTGAAGACCCGGTTCCGGCCACGAACTCGTTGAGTTGCTTTACCTGGCCACGGGTGAAATCCGGCTCGTACTCAGCCGACGGGAAATGAGTCCAAACTGCGCCAAGATCGACCCGCTTGTGACCGGCGATCTGGCCAACCAGGTCCGCGGCCGTTGCCGTATCAGCACCGACCCGATGCATACCGGTATCGAGCTTCACCTGAACGGTCAAGGAGTCGGTGTGCCCTGATACCAGGGCGTCCAAGGCCTCCTGGGAGTAGACGGTGGGGGTGAGCTGATGGCGAACGAGAGTTTCGACGTCCTCGGGCGCAGCCTCGGAGAGCAAGAGCACGGGGGCCTGGAGACCGGCTTCGCGCAACCGAACCCCTTCTCCAACGGTGGCAACAGCCAACCACTCGGCGCCGGCCTCGATCGCCGCTTCGGCCACCGGAACATCACCGTGGCCGTATCCATCTGCTTTGACTACGGCACAGAACGTGGCAGGAGACACGAGTTGGGCAATCTCACGCACGTTGTGCCGGATGGCGTCGAGGTCCACCTCCACCCAGGATGGCCTCACCGCAGCACCCGACCCATCTCGTCGACAAGGTCTTCGGCGGTAACCACGGAACGTTTGGCCAGTGACCGGCCGGCCCGCCCGTGCCAGAACGCCCCGGAGTAGCAGGCGGGCCCGGCCTCGAGTCCCCGGGCCCACAGGGCAGCCACGGTTCCGGCCAAGACATCGCCGGTTCCGATTGTGGCCAGCTCCGGTCCCCCTTCGGTAACGACCGAGGGGATCCCTGACCCGGCGATCACCGTCGGATTGCCCTTCAGCAGAACCTCGAGGTCGCCGGTACGCGCCAGCGCCGCGGCGTTTAGATAGGTTGGTTCCCGACCGCTGAGCCGGCGGAACTCGCCGGCATGCGGCGTGATGATGGTCTCACCAGCCCGCGCGAGGTGAGCAACGTCAGTAATTGCGTTCAGACCGTCGGCGTCGATCAGCAGCCTCCCGTCCCACTGCCGCATCAGCTGGTCCACAAACTTCTCCTGGTCTGGACCGAGACCGGGTCCCAGTACCACAACATCAAACCGGTCTGCACCCTCGAGCAATTCGCCTACGTCGGCCGGATCAAAACGGTCACCCGAGCCGACACCGCGAGTGATGACACCGGCGCTCATCCCTTCCAGGGCCGGCTGCCATCGTCCCGGAACTGCCGCCACCACCGCACCGGCGCCGGACTTCAACGCGCTGGAGGCCGCCAGCATCGCTGCGCCGGTCAGGCCGGAGGAACCCCCCACCACGAGCACCGAGCCTGCCGACCACTTGTGAGCAGTCCGCTCGCGGGTCGGGAGGGTCGCGTCGATCTCTTCAACCAGCTGCAGCTCGGGGTTTCCGCCCGCAAGCCCAATGTCTCGGACTTCCAATCGACCGCATCGCTCGGGCCCTTCGCCGAGCAGGTGGCCGACCTTGAGGGCGTGGAACGTCACTGTGCGATCGGCGTAGAAGCTTTCTCCTTCCACCACGCCATCGGCGGCGCTCAGGCCGCTCGGGACATCGATGGCGAGAACCGGGGCGGAATGGGCCAGCCACGGCAGTACATCAGCGGGAAGAGCGCCGTGGAACCCGGCCCCGAACAGGCCGTCGATGATGAGGTCAGCCGGGACAGGATTGTCGAGCGGGGCCACCTGCACGCCGGCGTGAATGGCCGCGGCCGCGGCGCGACCGGCCGCCGAGTAGTCGTCTTTCGGGAAACCGCGAGCGCGGATCGTGACGGCCGCTCCCCGTTTGGCGAGATACCTGGCTGCGACATACGCGTCGCCACCGTTGTTGCCGGGACCGGCAAGTATCGCCACACGGGAGCCGTATCCGACACCCATATCTGCTGCCGCCAGCGCAACCCAGAGCCCGGCGCGTTCCATCAGAGCGTCAATCCGATCAGCGGCAGCCTCGTCGAGCGAGGCCGACTCGTCCGGCGTGATTACCAGCTGCATTCTGCAAGCGTACCGGCGGGGGTGGAGTGCCTGGACGACTACGAGACGCTAATGGCGAACACCATCGCGGTGACGTCTGTGTGCGTAATGGAGACGTGCACTTCAGTGACCCCTAGTTGTTCAGCTCGGCGAGCCGCGGTTCCTGATAGGTTGACGGTCGGCTTGCCCCCGCCCGTGATCTCGATGTCCTTCCATCGCAACTGCCGCCAGCCTCGACCCAGACTTTTCATCACGGCTTCCTTGCCGGCAAAACGAGCAGCCAAGCGCCGGGAGGGGTTGGCGAACCGAGCCGCGTAGGCCTGCTCGTGCTCGGTGAAGCACCGGGCGAGAAAGCGGTCGGGGTATTTGCCGTAGACCTTTTCTACCCGGTCGATTTCGGCCAGGTCAATCCCTATGCCGACGATGTTCATAGGACGAGCCTATCGCCCCGAACACTTCCCTCCCCTCGATGGGAAAGATGGACTCGAAGTTTCACTCCGAAGACGATGCCCCTCACCGCGCAAGGCCAGGAGTTGCGAAGCAACTCCCAAGCAACGCCAAAGGCGTTGCCCAACGCCGAAGGCGTTGCCCTATTCGACCGTCACACTTTTCGCCAGGTTCCTCGGCTGATCAATTTCGAGGCCGCGGGCATCGGCCACGTGGTAGGCGAGTAGTTGGAGCGGCACGATTGAGAGCACGGGGCTGAGCAGGTCCATGGTGCGTGGAATTCTCAGAACGTGGTCGGTGTAGTGCTCGATCTCCGAGTCGTCGTCATAGGCGACTGCAATAACACTGGCACCGCGGGCCTTTACCTCCTGCAAGGCCGAAATCGTCTTGTCATACACATGGGCCTGAGTGTTGACGACGATCACGGGTGTCCCCTGGGTAATCAGAGCGAGCGTCCCGTGCTTCAACTCTCCAGCCGGCATCGCCTCCGAGTGGAGATAGCTGATCTCCTTGAGCTTGAGCGAGCCCTCGGTGGCGACGGCATAGTCGAGACCCCGGCCGATGAAGTAGATGTCGTTCTCGTCCGAGAGCTGGGTAGCCAGGTACCGGGACATCTCGTCGATGCCTGCCTCTCGAGTCAGCAGGGACTCCACCTGACTGGGAAGGGCCTCGAGGGCGGCAGCCACCTCGGAGGCCCTGGCCGTATCGAGTACCCCCCGGGACTGCCCGAGCCGCAGCGCCACCAGGTACTGAGCAACGAGCATGGCCGTGTAGGCCTTGGTGGATGCGACCGAGATCTCGAGACCGGCTCGCGTGTACACCACATCGTCCGAGTAGTGGGTGAGAGCCGAGCCGACCACATTGGTGATTGCGACCAGGCGCGAGCCGCGCTCGTGGAGGAGTCGTGCCGCCGCCAACGTGTCGGCAGTCTCACCGGACTGGCTAATGGCGAGAGTCAGCGAGTTCGGCTCAACAATCGGGTCGCGGTATCGGAGCTCATGGGCATAGACGGCTTCAGTCGGTATGCGGAGCAGTCCCTCCAACATCTCCTTGCCGGCCAGTCCGGCATGGAACGCCGTCCCGCAGGCCGTGATCCAGATCTTCTCGAGCGACTGTTCGAAATCGGAATCCCACTTCACGTCCTCGAGGGTGACGGCGCTTCCGTCGAGACGGCCGAGCAGCGAGTCGGCCACCACTCGCGGCTGTTCGAAAATCTCTTTGAGCATGAAGTGGGCATAGCCGCCCTTCTCTGCTTGCTCGACATCCCAGTCAATGTCTAGGTGATCTCGTTCGACAGGGGTGCCGTCGAGTTTCTCAAGAATGATCCCTGCCGCGGAAATTGTGGCCAGCTCACCGTCCTCCATTACCAGCACGTCTCGCGTGTGGTCCAGCAAAGCGGGAATGCCTGAGGCCAGGAAAGTCTCGCCTTGCCCAAACCCGATGACAAGCGGTCTGATCATCCGAACTGCCACCATGGTGTCTGGCTCATGGGCGGTAACCGCGACAAGCGCGTAGGCACCCGTGGCTCGCTTGACGGCGGCCCGTATCGCCTCGGCCAAATCTCCGTCGTACTCATCGGCAATGAGGTGCACGAGGACTTCGGTGTCTGTGTCGGAAGCGAATTCGCGGCCGGAAGCACGAAGCTCCTCTCGCAGCTCGAAGTAGTTCTCGATAATGCCGTTGTGAACGATCGCAAACTTCTCGGTCGGGTCGGTGTGGGGATGAGCGTTCTCATCGGTGGGAGGACCATGAGTCGCCCACCTGGTATGGCCAATTCCGATGTGACCGGCCGGTTCGGATTCGTCCAGCTTCTGCCTCAGCCGATCCAGCTTGCCGGCGGATTTGCGGATTTCAATCACGCCACCGTCGGCCACAGCAACGCCGGCCGAGTCGTAGCCGCGATACTCGAGCCGCTCCAAGCCCTGCAAGATGATCGGACTGGCAGGACGAGGCCCGACATATCCCATTATTCCGCACATTCACGTACTCCTATGTTCCAAATACCGGAGCGTGCGCGGGTGCGCGGTCCCACCTGTGTGGGCTCACATCCGCCGGGCCTCTGTTGCCGGGATCACTCCCGGGTTTTGGTCCCGTCGATTACGACCGTGAGCGGCCGAGAGGGCATCCGCCGAACATTTCGATGACCCTCTTCCTCGTCGCCTCGCTAAGCGAGGGCAGGCGCTGTTCTTGGTTCTCCGGTACTTGCAAAGAACAGGGTATCAGCAAACAACAAACAGCAAGCGGCAACCAGCGACTGGGCCGGGCCCGACTGTTAGCAGCGCGATTACTCCCCGAGCGCTCCCCGCACTACCGAGGCCAGGTCGTCGGCGAGGTGCGCCGCATCCGTCTTGGTCTCGGCTTCAACCATGACCCTGACCAGTGGCTCGGTGCCGGAGGGCCTGATGAGCACGCGCCCGCCACTGCCAAGCTGCCGCTCGGTGTGCCGGACTGCCTCCCACACAGCCTCGGCGGACTCGAGGCCGGCCCGGTCGGCCACTCGCACGTTGCGGAGCACCTGCGGGTAGTCGGTCATCACTTTTCGCAATTCAGTGAGGGGCCTGCCCTTGGCGGCGACGACTTCCAAAAGCCTCAGGGCAGTGAGCAGGCCGTCGCCCGTCGAAATGTGGTTGAGGAAGATGACATGGCCGGACTGCTCGCCCCCCAGGTTGGCCTTGTGTTCTCGCATCGCTTCGAGCACGTACCGGTCGCCGACAGAAGTCTCGATCACCTTGATCTCGCGGTCGGCCATGGCTCGACGGAACCCGAGATTGGTCATGACCGTGACGACAACAGTGTCGTTCTTGAGCGCACCTTTTTCGTGCAGATGGCTGGCGATGATAGCCATGATGACGTCCCCGTTGAGAGGCACTCCGGCCTCGTCAATTGCAACGAACCGGTCGGCGTCGCCGTCGAAAACCAGCCCGATCCGACCGCCCGCCTGCGACGCAAGAAACTCGGGATGGGTTGCACCGCAGCCCTCATTGATGTTGAGGCCGTCCGGCTCGCAGGCGACGGTCTCGACGGTGAGCCCCAGCTCTTCGAACAACCGAGGCGCCGCCAGGAAGGCCGCACCGTTGGCCCCATCGATGACGACGTCGATGCCGCGCAAGGTGTAGGCGACGTCGCTCTTGAGCCACTCCAGATAGTCGTCGATGGCGTCGGGGCGAGGCAAGCGGATACCGACTCCAGCCCGAGGGGTCCGCCACGGCGAACCCTTACGAAGCCGAGCTTCGATCCGATCCTCCAGGGCGTCACCGAGCTTGGCACCGGTGCCACCGAACAACTTGATTCCGTTGTCGGACGCAGGGTTATGCGAAGCCGACACCACGACCCCGAGAGAAGCGTCCATCTGGTCGGTTGTATGAGCGATGGCGGCCGTCGGCAGAATCCCAACGTCGATCGTGTCAAGGCCTACCGAGTGAAAGCCGGCTTGCATCGCCAGGCTGAGCATCTCGCCTGAGCGCCGCGTGTCCCGGCCAATGACGACGGGACCACCGATGTCGTCGGAGGCCGCCCGGGCGAGATCCATGGCGAAATCAACAGTGAGCTCTTCGTTTGCTTTGCCTCGAACTCCGTCCGTGCCGAACAGCCGCTCGCCCTCGGTGAGCATCAGCGCACCGCCGCACGAATCCAGCGTACGATATTTGTACTACAGACCACTTAGCGCTTGGTGTACTGGGGCGCTCGGCGAGCCTTGCGCAAGCCGTACTTCTTGGGCTCGACACGGCGTGGGTCGCGGGTCAGGAAGCCGCCCTTCTTGAGAACGTCGCGCAGGTCCGGGTCGATCTTCTCCAACGCCCGAGCGATCCCGAGGCGAAGCGCGTCGATCTGGCCGGTGGTACCGCCGCCTTCCAGCTTGGCGTGAACGGCAAAGCGGCCCTCCATTTCGACAGCCCGCAAGGGCTCGAGAACCCGAACACGCATAGCCATGGTGGGAAAGTACTCCTCGAGTCGCTTTCCGTTCAGCGTGAAGCCCGGCTCACCATCGAAGAGGCGGACTCGAGCCCGCGAACGTTTACGGCGACCCGTCGCTATGGCGAGAACATCGGCCATTACTTCTTCTCCACTCGTGTGATTTTGAGTTCCAGCGGCTGGGGTTTTTGAGAGCTCTGCTGGTGATCGGGACCGGCATACACCCGCAACTTGCGAAACATGGCTCGGCCCAGTCTGTTCTTGGGGAGCATCCCGCGGACTGCCCGTTCGATAATGGCTTCTGGCCTACGGGCCTGAAGGCTCTCGAAGGATTCAGCCTTGATACCACCGGGAAATCCGCTGTGCCGGTAATAGATCTTCTGCTCAGACTTGGCAGACGTCACTGCAACCCTCTCGGCGTTGAGGACGATGACATGGTCCCCGACGTCGAGGTGGGGCGTGAATTGAGGCTTGTGCTTACCCCGCAGGATGCCCGCCACTTCGGACGCAAGACGACCGAGCGGCATGTCCGTGGCGTCCACAGTCCACCAGGCGCGCTCGATGTCGGCGGCACGCGGAATATAGGTCTTCTGTTGCTTCACGCGGAGGAATCTCCC
Organism: Acidimicrobiia bacterium; assembly: GCA_030624805.1. GTDB lineage: Bacteria > Actinomycetota > Acidimicrobiia > Spongiisociales > SHLN01 > SHLN01. The sequence goes on along the minus strand of JAUXJL010000032.1, from coordinate 2,360 downwards.
CAAGAGGGTGCGGGAACGGAGGAATGATAGCGAGCGGAGGCGCAGTACGCAGTACGCGAAGCGCAGTACGCACCACGCAGTACGCAACACGCAGTCCCGGTCCCAGCGCCGTCGCTGGTTCACCGGTACGTGGTTTCACTGGGCCTGGCGCCGGCGGCGCCGGCCGTCGACCAGCTAGCCGCCCGGTGGCAACACTCGTATTTCTCGGCCCTCGACGCAAAGGTGCTGGCCGCCCGGCCGAGAAATGCGAAAAGCTACATCGCGTACTGCGCTCTTAGTACTCCACCTTCCAAAGGAACAGGCCGCGGGGTGGGGCGGCGCCCTGGGCGGCGTTGCGGTCTCGGTCGGCAAGAATCCCTTTGACATCATCCGGCTCGCCGTTACCCCTCCCGACCTCGGCACACATCGACGCGATCGACCGGACCATCTGGTAGCAAAAGGAGTTGGCGACCACCTCGAAGACAATCAAGTCGTCGGGTTCGCGCCACCACGTGGCCCGTTCAATGGCTCGGACCGTCGTCTTTCCGGATTGTTTCCTGCAGAAAGCACCAAAGTCATGTTTTCCGACGAGGTGGGCGGCAGCACCGTTGAGTCGATCGAGGTCCAACGGGTGGCGGTAGTGCCACGTGGTCCGGTCCCGGAACGGGTCGGACCAGCGACTATTGAGCAGAAAGTAGCGGTAGGCGCGGCTCACCGCGTCATAGCGAGCATGGAAGCGTGGATCCGCTACGGACACCGACTCGAACACGAGCTCTGGCCCGAGCATCCGATTGAGCGATCGGTGGAGCGTGCCGGCCCCGGTGTGCCGCTCTGACTCCACGTTGACCACCTGATGTCGAGCATGGACACCAGCGTCGGTGCGGCCTGCCACATGGGTGCGGACCGGCCCCAGCACCTGGATGAGGGCTTCTTGCAGGGCTCCCTGGACGGTGCGGAGGCCCGGTTGCACGGCATAGCCGTGGAAATCGGTGCCGTCGTACGAGAAGTCGAGCCGGTAGTTGGTCAACGCAGGGCGCTAGTGAGGGGTCACTAGAAGCCGGGGATGCCGACCAGTAAGACCCAGATGAACATGGCGGTTAGGGCGGCACCGATCGCCCGTTCCTGGGTCATGTCGAGGTTGGACTGGAAGCCGGTCACCATCATCGCGGCCGACCAGATCCCCAAAAAGATCAACGATGCCCCGACCGGCAACCCGAGCCGGGATACCACCGGAACCAGGAACAGTGGAGCATGGGCGTAGCCGGTGATTGGGACAATGGCCCCGAAATTCACCCGACTCTCGAAGATGAAGGTCGAGATGGCGTACACGGCGCCCGAGCCGAGGATCCAGCCGAATCCCCCGCTTATGAACAGCTGGATGAAGCCACCCACGGCCACTGTCCCCCGCGTCAGAAACGGCAGACCGCCAAGGTTGAACACGACCGCGAACAGAATCCAGAAGGCGTAGACGGCCCCAACAATGAGCACTGCATCGCCGTTGGCAGCCTGGTTGAACTGCATCCACACGTAGGCGTCACGTTTGAGTTGAAGGGCCTGCCAGAGGCGTTGCGTTTCCATCGGTTTCCTAGAAGACGAAGCCCAGTATGCCGCGCGCGACTACGTACACAATCCACCCGATGATGATGGTTACGATGGCCTTGCCGGTTGAGAAGTCTTGGCCCTGACGCACAGCCACGACGGCTGCAACTAAGGCCCACACTCCACCCACAAAGTGTCCGACACCGGGAATGATGCCGAGCGCCATGGGGCTCGAGGAGTAACCGAGGACGCGCAACATCTCACCCGTATCGGAAGTGCCTCCCAGTTGCTTGCCAATGATGTTCGTTATGACCGCCCAAATCACCCATCCAAGGATGGCGCCGATGACGCCCCCAACCACGCTCCCCAAGAATGACGCGTCGGGAAGAAAGGACTGCCCGACACCCCACAGGATCGCGGTGACAAGCACGATCGTGAAAGCTTCGCCCGTATAGCCGCGGTCGTGCTCAACCGTCTCGTACAGGTCGACGTCGAGCTTGGCAGCCCGAATCATGCGCTGCAGCATCAAGTTCCCTTCCGTGGAACGGCCCGACCAGATTAGTTTTTCGCGACCTGAGTTCGCAACGCCGAAGGCGTTCTTGCGAGCACCCGGTCGCCAGTCACAGGCGACGCTTGCAGCGGCGCCGGCCACGAGTCACCAGTCGCCAGTTATCTGCGGACGAGTCAGAAGGCTTTGGAGAGACAGCGAACCGGGTCCCGGTGAAACTCCCAACTGAGCGGGACACACTAGAAGGAAAACTGGTAGCTGGTAGCTGGCGACCGGAGTAGCCCAACGCCGAAGGCATTACCCGCTACTCCTCCGCGTCGTCTTCCGCAGTGCT
>JAUXJL010000074.1 GCA_030624805.1 Acidimicrobiia bacterium | reverse complement strand
TCCCTGGTAGCTGTTTTGTTATTCGGACTCGTCCGGGGCGGGAGTCGGTCGTGGCTCGAGGTGGGGCCGGTCACCATTCAACCCTCGGAGTTCGCCAAGTTTGCCGTGGTGGTGTTTCTCTCCATGGTGATGGCGCGCAAACGAGAGTTGCTCACGGATTTCGCCCATTTCTTCTGGCCGGTGGCGGCCAGCCTCGGGTTGATTGGTGGGCTAACGATCCTTCAGCCCGACCTTGGCACGACCCTCATCATCGGGGCGGGTGCCCTCGCCGTGCTGGTTGCGTCTGAGGCACCGTTCCGGTTCGTGGCCGTGTCGGCGGCCGGCGGTGGGTTCACAGCCTTGCTGCTGGCGATGGCGGCGGAGTACCGATGGGATCGCCTGACGGGATTTCTCGACCCGTTCAGTGACCCACTCGGGACCGGGTTCCAGGGAGTGCAATCACTGTTCGCCCTCGGCACCGGCGGATTTTTCGGTGTCGGGCTCGGCGCCAGCCGGGCTCGGTGGGAGTTCCTTCCCAACGCCCACACCGACTTCATATACGCCATCATTGGGGAAGAGACCGGCCTCATAGGCGCCGGCGCGGTCCTCATCCTCCTGGCCGTATTTACCATGGCCGGGGTGGCGGTTGCGATCCGCGCCCGAGACGATTTTGGCCGGATGCTCGCCACCGGAATAGTTGCCTGGCTGGCCATTCAGTCGATTGTCAATCTCGGCGGGGTCACGGCGTTGCTCCCCATCACCGGCCTTCCGCTCCCATTCATTTCATTCGGGGGAAGTGCCCTTGTGGTCGAAATGGCCGCCGTCGGGGTGCTCGTAAACATCGCACGGCGCACCTCGGGGCCATGACTATCGGTATCGCGGCAGCCGGTACGGGCGGGCACGTGTTCCCCGGCCTGGCAGTGGCTGAGGCTCTCGTCAATCTGGGGACACCACCCGAGGACATTGTGTTCTTCGGAGGGGATCGTATTGAGTCGACGGTCGTGCCAGAGGCAGGTTTCGAACTGGTCAAGCTGAATCTGGCCGGCTTCGTACGAAAATTTTCAACCGACAACGTGCGGGTGCTGGCCGGCGTTGCAGCCGGAGCACGTCTCATCAGCCGGCAGATCGCGGATCGCGGCGTCAGCGCCATGTTGGCGATGGGCGGCTACATCACCGGTCCGGCCGCGTTGGCCGCTCGAAGGTCTCGAATCCCACTCTTCCTTCATGAACAAAACGCGGTTCCCGGCCTTGCCAATCGGATGGCGGCCCGGCTGGCGCGTAAGGTTTTCGTAGCATTCCCAGCGGCCGGTGCTCAGTTCGCGCGGGCAGAGGTGGTAGGGAATCCACTCAGGCCCGCTCTGCTGGCAAACCCGCCAAACCAAACTCGAGCGCTCGAGCGATACGCCCTCGACGCCTCCCGGTCGGTGCTGGGGGTTCTCGGCGGCAGCCAGGGCGCTGATGCCCTCAATCAGGCTGTCCAGCGGCTCGTCGATAGCAACCCCGGCTATCAAGTTCTCCATCTGGCCGGTTCGAATCAGCATCAGGAGTGGACGGATCGTGCAGCCGAGCGGCCCGGCTGGACGGTGGTGCCGTTCGAAGAGCACATGCAGTTCTTTTATGCGGCAGCAGACGCGGTCGTGGCTCGGGCGGGTGCGCTCACGGTTAGCGAACTGGCGGCTACCGGCACGCCCTCAATCCTCGTTCCTTATCCGGGTGCCTCCGGCCACCAGGAGGCGAATGCGCTGTTTCTGGCCGCGGCGGGTGGCGCCGTGGTGCTCGCCCAGCCCGAACTCGGGCGACTCGAACATGAGGTGTCTCGAATAATGGAACCTGCCGAGCGTGCCCGACGGGCGGCCGCGGCCGCTGCAGTCGGCCGACCGAACGCGGCAGTCCGCGTGGCGGTCGAAGTGCGGGAGGCCATTCAATGATGGAACTGCCCGACCGCATTCACATCGTCGGCGTCGGTGGCTCCGGGATGAGCGGGCTTGCCAAACTCCTCGCCCAGGCGGGCCGGGTCGTCAGTGGGTCGGATCTCCGTCCCAGCCCGAGCTTCGCCGAGCTGCGGGACCTGGGGGTCGACGTGTGGGACGGCCATCGTCCCGAAGCAATGGAAGCCGCTCAGCTCGTCGTCGCATCCTCAGCCATCCCCGAGAGTGACCCCGAGGTGCAGTCTGCTCTCAGCCGATCAGTACCTTTGTGGCGCCGCCCTGAGCTGCTCGATGCCATTACCGACGAGATGCCGGCGATCGGCTTTGCCGGCACGCACGGTAAAACCACCAGCACCGGGCTGGCTGTGACGGGCCTACGAGCCGCCGGGCGCGACCCGAGCTTCCTACTGGGCGGCCGCATGCTTGGCCTTGGCACCAGTGCTCATCTCGGAGAACGGGACCTGTTCGCTCTCGAGGCCGACGAAGCGTTCGGAACCTTCCTGCGACTGTCGTTGCGCGGGCTGCTCATCACCAACATCGAAGCCGACCATCTCGACCATTACGGCTCGCTCGACGATCTCAAGGCGGCCTTCCAGGATGTTGCCCAGGCAACCCGTGGGCCGGTGGTTGCCTGCCTCGACGATGCCGGGGCCGCCGAGCTGGCCGAGGCCGGGAGCACGGTGACATACGGGATTTCACCGAGGGCCGATTGGCACATCCAAGCACTCGAAGTTGGCGGGGCTTCGGTCCGGTTCACGCTGTCCGGGCACGGAGTCGAGACCCCGGTGGAGGTTCCTCAACCTGGGCTCCACATGGCGCTCAATGCGAGCGGGGTCCTCGCCCTGTTGGCCGAGCTCGGGTTCGATCCTGCCGAGATTGCTCGGGGTCTCTCAGATTTCTCCGGGATACGGAGACGCTTCGAGTCTCGCGGACGCATCAATGGCGTACATGTCGTCGATGATTACGCCCATCATCCAACCGAGGTAGCCGCCACCCTCTCGGCCGCCCGCGACCAGCACCAAGGACGAATAATCGCGGCATTTCAGCCCCACCGGTACAGCCGGACCGAAGAGCATTGGGAGGCCTTCGGCCCGGCCCTGGCGGCCGCCGACGTTGTTGTGGTCACAGATGTGTACGCGGCCGGAGAGAAACCTGTCCCCGGTGTGACCGGGGCATTGATTGCCGAGGCCGTCGCATCGGCGGGCACCGAGGTCATATACGTGCCGCACCGCTCTGAGCTGGCCGCCCAAGTAGCAGGGCTGGTTCGACAAGGCGATCTTCTCCTGAGCCTCGGGGCGGGCGACATCACCGGACTGGCGACCGAGCTCATTGAGCTGGGTCGATAATGGCCACCTTCTCCGAACTCGTCGAGACCGGCCGTGTGCTCACCGATGTGCGCCTCGGGTCCCAGACGACGTACAAGTTGGGCGGGCCGGCTCGTTTCTTTGTTGAGCTGCAATCTGAGGACGATTTGGCCTGGCTGGCCGAAGCACTCGTTGCAGACCCTCACCCGGTGCTAGTGGTGGGCCGGGGAAGCAACCTCGTGGTCGCCGATTCCGGTTGGCCGGGCCTCGCGATCCGGTTCGGCTTCGCCTTCAGCGAGATCGGACTGGGCCCCGGGCCAGACTTCGTCGTGACGGCGGGTGCGGCTACACCACTGCCGCGGCTGGCTCGCGAGTCGGTCAACCGGGGGCGGGGCGGGCTCGAGTTCTATGTCGGAATCCCTGGTTCGGTCGGTGGCGCAGTCCAGACCAATGCCGGCGGGCACGGCAGTGAGACAGCCGATTGGCTGCTGCACACCCGGGTGTTCGACCTCGAGACGGGGGAGGGGCGGTCGATCCCGGCCGCCGACCTGGACTTCTCATACAGGTCGAGCAGCATCAGGCCAACCGATCTGGTAATCGCAGCCTCCTTCCGAACCGAACCTGTTGACGTGGTAGAAGCTCAGCTCCGGCTTCGTGAGATCACTCGCTGGCGGCGGGCCCATCAGCCGGGTGGAACGCTCAACGCCGGGAGCGTATTTCGCAACCCGGAGGGTGACGCCGCCGGTCGGATCATCGACGACCTCGGGTTGAAGGGTTTCCGCGTGGGCGGCGCTTCGGTCTCTTCCAAGCATGCCAACTTCTTCGAGGCCGCCCCGGACGCCACTGCCCAGGATGTCTACGACCTCGTGCACGAGGTGCAGCGGACGGTGCTCGACAAGGCCGGGATCGAGTTGGTGCCAGAAGTACAGTTCGCGGGCACGTTCACATGAGTGTTCAAGCCCACCCCCGATTCCTGCGCCGCAGATCGAACGTGCGCGAACATCGCGCCCGCCGCAGCGTTCGCCGGGCCCTCTGGATTCTGATCACCGTCATGACGGTGTGGGCCGTGGCTTGGGTGACCCAATCGCCGCTCTTCTCTGTTCGGACCATCGGGGTGGCCGGGGCGGTTCGAGCCGATGTACGCGGCGCCCTTGTAGCAGAGGATGTATACGTTGGGCGGCCCCTCGTGTTGATCCGCTCCGGCTCGGTCGGGGCCGCCCTCGAGGCCGATCCATGGGTCAAACAAGCCTCGGTCCATCGAAGGTTCCCTGATCAAATCGAGATCAAGGTGGTTGAACGAGTCGAGGTGGCGGTAGTCAAGTCAGACACGGGGTGGCACACCGTCTCCGACGACGGTCACATCATGCGGCCCGTATCCCAGCCTCCCGCCCATCTCGCCTTGATCGATCCACGACTTGCCTACGCGGGCGCCGGCGGCGAGCGAGTGTCCGATTCCATGATGGCCGTCGTCGAGTTCGTCACTGCATTGCCGGGCCCGTTGATAGCCCAGACGAGCCTCGTCCCTTCCGGGCCCGAGCTGATGGCTGAGGTTGCCGGGCATCGTGTGCGGCTGGGAGCCCGGACCAACATGGCTGCCAAGGCTGCCGCGCTGGTTGCGGTGCTGGAAGACTCCCGCCTCGAAGCGGGGGCAGTCATCGATCTAATCGCTCCCGCCCGACCCGCCGTGCGCAGTCCAGACCGAGACACCCTGAACCCGGGAGTGCCTCAACCTCTACTTGAGGTCGAGAGCCAACCTCTTGAGACCCCTGAACAAGGCCGGTAGAGTTCGCTCGGCAACACGCGGAGGACAGGGCATGACTGCAAGCAAGAACAAGACGAGTCCACATAACTATCTGGCCGTGATCAAGGTGGTGGGAATCGGGGGCGGTGGGGTTAATGCCATCAACCGCATGATCGACTCGGGGCTACGGGGGGTGGAGTTCATCGCCGTGAACACCGACGCCCAAGCACTCCTGATGAGCGATGCCGACATCAAACTCGATATTGGGAGAGATATCACCCGCGGCCTCGGTGCCGGCGCCAACCCCGAGATCGGTCGGGCCTCCGCCGAGGCTCACGCCGACGAGATCGAAGATGCTCTCAAGGGTGCCGACATGGTGTTCCTGACGGCCGGGGAAGGCGGCGGGACCGGTACCGGTGGTGCGCCGGTGGTCGCCGAGATCGCCCGCGGCATAGGCGCCCTGACCGTTGGGGTCGTAACCCGCCCGTTCGGGTTCGAGGGGCGTCGGCGGTCGGTGCAGGCCGAACAGGGCATCCAGGACCTCAGGGAGGCAGTCGACACGCTCATCATTATTCCGAACGAACGCCTCATCGAAGTCTCGGACGACAAGACCAGCGTCCTGGAAGCGTTCCGGCTCGCCGACGATGTCCTGCTGCAAGGTGTGTCGGGGATCACCGAGCTGATCACAACTCCCGGCCTCATCAATGTCGACTTCGCCGACGTGAAGTCAATCATGCAAGACGCCGGCTCGGCGGTGATGGGTATCGGCGCTTCGGCCGGCGAAGGGCGCGCCGACAAGTCGGCCCTCCGGGCGGTCGAGAGCCCGCTGCTCGAGGTGTCAATGGACGGCGCCACCGGTGTGCTGTTGTCTATCGCCGGTCCCGCCGACATGACTCTTTACGAGGTCAATACAGCCGCTGAGGTCATCGCTTCTCGATGCGCGGCCGATGCCAACATCATCTTCGGAGCCGTAGTCGATGATTCGCTCGGCGATGAGATGAGGGTGACCGTGATAGCCGCCGGCTTCGACAACCCGCGCGGTTACATGCCGTCGGCGTCGGGAGTCATCCCGGGCGATGACGACGACGGGCTCATCCCGTCGTTCGTTCAGGGATAGATCCCTGATTACCACACCTGCTTACGCAGGGGCCGCCTTCGGCACGATCGGTGACGGCGACCTGTCAGTGCCCGAGGCCCGTACCCGGGTATCAGGTGACCTCGGTATCGCCGACGAGTGGGCCTGGATGCGACAGGTGCACGGTGGAACGGTTTTGACGGTTTCAGAGCCCGGTCCGGCCGGCGAGGCGGACGCGCTCACTACCTCTGTGGTAGGGCTACCCCTGGCGGTCCGGAGCGCCGATTGTGTTCCGGTAGTCGTTCATGCCGACAAGTCGGTGGTGGTAGTACATGCCGGGTGGCGTGGTCTTGTCGCAGGGGTAATCCCACACGCCGTCGCGGCGCTCACCGAACGTGGTGACCTGCCGCGTCGGGCAGCCATCGGGCCGGCCATCGGACCCTGCTGCTACGAAGTGGGCGACGAGGTAGTGGAGGCGCTGGGAGGAAAGAGCACACAAACGTCATGGGGCGCACAGAGCGTGGATCTCTGGACGGAGGCGGCCAACCAGTTGATGGGATTGGACGTGTGGCAGGCCGATCTGTGTACCAACTGCGAGAACAACTTCCACAGCTATCGGGAAACCGGCACTGAGCTGCGACAGACGACGGTTGGGTGGCTATGAGCCTCGACGATGTGAGGTCTCGTATGCAGGCTGCCCAGGGGGTGGCTGAACGGACCGACGACGACGAGGTCACCCTGGTGGCCGTGACCAAGGGACGTTCGCTCGAGGCCATTCGGGATCTCTACGACGCCGGGCATCGTGATTTTGGTGAGAACCGGGCACAGGAGCTCGCCGCTAAAGCACCGGAGTTGCCCTCCGATATCCGCTGGCACTTTGTTGGACCGCTGCAACGCAACAAGGTGTCGGTGATCCGCCCGTTGGTTACCCTCCTCCACTCCCTCGATCGCACGCAGCTGGCGGCGGCGTGGGTACGGGACGGCGCGCATGCACCGCCGGCCCTCCTCGAAGTCAACCTGGGGGAGGAACCGCAGAAGCACGGGTTCTCTCCAGATGAGGCTGGTGCCGGCGCCGATGAGATTGTTGAGATGGGCGTCGATCTGAGGGGTGTTATGAGCATCCCACCGGCCGGTCTCCATCCCGGCGCGTTCTTCGAACAGCTAGTAGGCCTGCGGGACGAATTGCGGCGAAAACACCCGCAGGTGGTTGAGGTATCGGCGGGGATGACTGATGATTTTGAGGAAGCAATACGGGCGGGCGCGACCACCATTCGTGTGGGACGAGCTATCTTTGAGTAACGGAGGTTGGCCGGATGAGTTCGATCTGGAATAAAGCAATGTATTTTCTTGGGCTCGACGACGAATCGCGGGAGCTATCCGACACGGGCGGCAACGCTATTCCGGATCCCGCACCACCCGTCGATGCTCCCCGGGGCCGACGAGTTGAGCCGCCGGCCGGTTCCCGGTGGCGACCTGCTAATACCGAAGCTCGCATGGAGACCTACGGGGTGACCCAATCCACGGCCGTCCGGCAAGTTCCAAGTGGTGACGCCAACGCCGAGATACTCGTGGCCACCGAGTTCTCAGATGCCCAACTACTGGCCGATCACCTGAGAGGCCGTCAATTGGTCGTGCTCGACCTGCGGGACACTGAGCCAGAGACGGTGCGGCGGCTGGTCGATTTTGCCAGTGGGATCACCTATGCCTTGGAGGGCACGATGCAGAAGGTGGCTTCGGGCGTAATTCTTGTGGCGCCATCTCGTGTTTCTCTGAGTGACGACGAGGTGCAGCGGCTCGCCGGCCTCGGCCTGTATGAGCTCGACGCGTGAGCGTGCTGATGGGAGATTGCCGGTGACCGATATTCTTGCGACGCTTGTTTTGGTACTCATCTTCGCGTTGATCATTCGTATCATTCTCGACTGGGTGCAGGTGCCTGCGGGTCACCCGGTTGGCCGGATTCGGGCGGCACTTGCTTCGGCAACCGACCCGATGTTGGTTCCACTCCGGAGAATGATCCCTCCCGTTCGGCTCGGGGCGGTGTCCCTGGACTTGTCGGTTATTGTGCTTCTGGTCGGGCTGCAGATTCTCTACGCGGTGCTAAGAAGCTAAATCTCACACCGCGTGGCAAAAAACCCCTGGAATCGTTCGGTGTTATGCGGCTATGCTGACGGTATGGATTTGAGCGCAATTGATGTACAGCAGAAAACGTTCCGTGAGCGGTTTCGGGGATATGACCCCGATGATGTAGAGGACTTCCTCGACCGCGTTGTCGAGACCCTCCGCGGGTATGAGCTGAAGATGCGACAGCAGCAGGAGCAACTCGACGGCCTGCAACAGGACCTGGCAGGGACCAAAGAGGCCGAGGAGGCTATTAAACGCACTTACATCGGCGCCCAGCGCACGTCCCAGGAGATGGTGGCGGAAGCCCAGGAGAAGGCGAATTCCATCCTCGACAAGTCAAAGAACCAGGCTGAGTC
>JAUXJL010000066.1 GCA_030624805.1 Acidimicrobiia bacterium | reverse complement strand
TGCTGTTAGACCTCTGCTGTTAGACCTCTGCTGTTAGACCTCTGCTGTTAGACCTCTGCTGTTAGACCTCTGCTGTTAGACCTCTGCTGTTAGACCTTGTCGAGGGCTGTAGTCAGGTCGTCGATGAGGTCATCAACGTGTTCAAGGCCTACCGACAATCGGACCAGTCCGTCCGTGATCCCCACTCGCTCACGCTCTGATTCGCCGATATCGGCGTGAGTCATCGTTACCGGGTGGGTTACAAGTGACTCGGCCGAGCCGAGATTCTCCGCTAAGGCCCACAGCTCGAGCGCATCCATCAGGGTCTGGCCCGCCTCGACTCCTCCCGCCAGCTCGAACCAGATCATGGCCCCGAACCCGGTGGCCTGGCTTGTCGCCAGCGCATGCTGTGTAAACGACTCGAGGCCGGGATACGAGACTCGCGCTACTTTGGGGTGCCCCTCCAGGAAGCGGGCAATTATCAAGGCGTTCTCCGACTGCCGGTCCATTCGGACCGACAAGGTCTTGCAGCCCTGCAGCGTCAGCCACGCCACGAGAGGCGACATGATGGTGCCGGTAGCGTTCTGCACGAACCGAACCATCTCGTCGTGGGCCGTCGTCCCGGCCACCACCGCACCGCCGATGGTCGCGTTGTGCCCGTCGAGATATTTGGTAGTGCTGTGAACCGTGAGGTCAGCACCGAGCTCGAGCGGCTTTTGGTAGTAGGGCGTGAGAAAGGTGTTATCGACCACGTGCGGCACACCCAATTGGCGGGTGACCTCGGAGACGGCGGCAATGTCAGTCAGTTTGAGGGTGGGATTGGCAGGCGTCTCGGAAAAGACCAAGCGAGTTTCGTCCCGGGCTGCCTCTCGCACTGCTCGTGGGTCGGAGGTGTCTACAAACGAGAAGTCGACGCCAAATCGACCAAAAACCTTGGTTGCGATCCGGTAGGTGCCTCCATAAGCCACATCAGAGACAACAGCATGGCTGCCCGCACCGAGGAACGCTGTGAACACGGCATTGATCGCAGCCATGCCCGAGGCGAATGCGGTCGCATCGACGCCACCCTCGAGCGCAGCTAGTTTGCGCTCGAGAGCGCGTACAGTCGGATTAGCCGATCTCGAATATGAATAGCCGGTGGCCATGTAATCCGCTATCGACGGCTGCACGTATGTCGTGGACTGGTAAATGGGGGTCAAGATCGCGCCGGTCACCGCATCAGGCTCCACGCCGGCGTGAATCTGCTCTGTCTCGAACCGCATAGAACCTCCAACTCAAACCACGGCGGCGGCGCCACCGGATGACCACGTACTAAGGCACTGGACAATATCGCCCGCCCGCCTGGTCCGCCTTCCAAACAGGCCCAACTGCTCGACCTGGCGAATTCGCCTGGATACCGCCTTGGTCTTGCGGCCACCGACGGCCCCTGCGTGCGAACAGCTCACGCTCACAGAGGAAACCTAATCAGCCTGAAATAGTTCAACCACATTGCCAGAAGGATCCACACACAGAATCTGTTTACGTCCTTGCGCCTCCAAGATATCGTTCCTGAATTCCACGCCCTCCTGCTTGAGCTTTGCGACATAGGATTCCAGATCGTCGACAGTCAAGACGAACCTGGACCAGCCCCCTCCCGGACCTGGTACTGCACCGTCCAACATTGGCCTGGCTGCCGACGTTTTTGGACCGGCAACGAGTAGTTCCAAATCGTCACGAACCAGGATTGCTATTGCCGGACCGAATTGTTGTTGGAGTTCAAAACCCAGCTTCGAGACGTAGAACGCCACGGCGTCGTCCACGTCATCGACCATGTATCTCACCCGTGCCATCTGTTGCTCCTCTGTGATGAGAGCGAAGCCCTCGAGCGATTATGCCCTAGCATTATCGTAGAAGGCCGCAGCTGCGTGTTCCGGGGGGAAACGGCGGGATCGTCGCTACTAGCCCTCGATGTGACCGGGCGGCTTGCCGAGCCGGGAATGAAGGGCGGCTTGGCGGTCATCGACAATGCGGCGGGCGATGCTGTCGACCGCGTGGGTGATCCACATAAAGGTCTGGGAACCCTCTTGGTAATTGGCTTCGCCGAACGAGTCCACCCGGCCTTGCTGCTGAAGCCGGTTGACTTGTTCGAACTCAGCCTCCGACTCCGGCTTGTACACCGCCAGCGTTTTGCCACCATTGCTCTTCACTACGGAGAACACCGGAACGTCGCTTGGGCCGTCTGCGATGTAGATCATGTTCTGAAACGGGACCCGGCGGTCTTCGTGGGCTACCTTGGCGTTGACGTCGACGTTGGGGTTCTTGTTTGTTCCTTTGTTGACCTCGAACACCGCCCTGGTCTTGGTGGTGTTGTCGACGCTGTAGATGACGTGCGACAGGACCCGATCGTCGTCGAACAGCCTTCTTTGTGTTCGGTCCTCGAGGTAACCGGGTTCCGCATCGTCCTCAGCGAACTCACACGCCCACACCTCCTCTACATAGGGGGCGATGGCGCTGCCGAGGATCATCTGACGAAGCCCGCTCGACACGACATAGTGCTCCACTTCAATGCCATGCTCTCCGTACTCGGGCGAGACTTCGAGTCGTTTGCGAATCTGGTCGAAGAAATCGGGTAGCCCGGCGTAGAACTGGATCTCAGCGCCCAGCTCTCGGAGCATCTTGTTGTTGAGGCCTTCGAACCGGCCGGCCCGTATGTACGTGAGCATGTGGTGGAGGTAGAGCGTGTCTGGCCCGATGAGGTCGGCGCCCCGCGACCGATAGAAGTCGGGCAGAGCATCGACCTCACGCCAGAACTCGATTGGATCGACGTCGAAGCGGCGAAACAGCGGCAGCTGCATGTATCCCGGGATGAGAGTTCGGTCGAAGTCCCACATGAGGGCGATCGTGCTTTGAGGAAGGAGTGTGCGGGTCATTACCAATGAATGTCGGCTGGCGACCAGCCTATCTAGAGGAAGAGCGCGAAATCCAGAGGAATTTTCTCGAATGCCGCGCTCCGTGGCTGCTCACGATTACTTCGGTTTCGATGGGCGGTCGGTGAGAATCTCTCAAACCCAGCGAAAGAAACGGCGGATGGAGAATCAAAAGGTGATAGCCCTGATCCGGGAAGCTTTTTCGCAGACCACCCACCCGGGTAACGCCCTTCTTCTCGGGAGCCGCGAGGGACAGGACGCGCTCGATGCTGTTGAGCCGTTCCGGCGAGCTTCGAGTTGGAAAGACATCGAGCCGGCCGTGCTCGACGCCAACTACGACGCCCTCAGTTTCCTGTCGGAGGGTGGGTTCCGATATTTTGTGCCTGCCTACCTCGTCGCCGATCTCAAAGATGAGTTGCAGTCCGCCGACATCGTGTTTCATTTGGCGGGGAACTTTCGCGACGCCGTCGTCAGGATCCCGATGGGGGAGCACACTCTCGAAAAACGAATCGGTAGATCAGTACTGCTGAATCCGAAGCGATACGGGGCGATGACGTTTGAGGACTATGCCCGTTATCGCCTTTCAGTCTTCACCCGAGAGGAAGCCCGGGCGATCGTCGCGTTTCTCGAAAACCGAAGGGCCGTCCCAGATGGCCTAGACGTTGAGGCAATCGATGCAGCATTGGCCTCCTACTGGCTCAATCGTGCCAATGAGGCACCATCGACCGCGGCGCTGGCCGATCACCTCCGACAAGAAGACGAGTTCGCTGCGAACCTCGACACGAGACAAGACGAGTAGCGGTCGCCAGTTTTCCCCGGGTCGGTGAGGGATACCTTGGTGGCATCGCCCAGTCGCCAGTCGCCGGTCGCCAGTTTTCCCCGGGTCGGTGAGGGATACCTTGGTGGCATCGCCCAGTCGCCAGACACCAGCGGCCGGGAACCTACAGCCACTGCTCGGAAGCAGTGAGCTCGGATTCGGATACCTCGCCGGTGTTGGGGGTCCCGGCCGGCTCGAGGAGCACGAGCTCACATTCTTCCTCCGCGACCGGTCGATGTCGTACGCCCCGGGGCACTACGAAGAACTCGCCGGCAGACAGAACGGCATCGTCCAGTCCCTCCAACTCGATGGTCACAGACCCCGATATGACCATGAAGAACTCGTCGGTGTCGTCATGCTCATGCCATACGAACTCGCCCTGCAGCTTCACGATCTTGACATGCAGATCGTTGAGCTGACCAACAATGTACGGAGCCCAATACTCATCGAGTTTGGCCAGTTTGTCGGCGAGGTTGACGACAACGTTTGGCCGGGCCATTACCTAACCGGCACTAGACCGCGACGTCGCGGCCGAGGTCGCTGAAGAGCGTGAACTCACCGAGGAAGGTCATGTCCACCCGCCCGGTGGCGCCCGCCCGGTGTTTGGCGATATTGACCTCAGCCACTCCCCGGTTCTCCGGGTTCTCGGGGTGGTAGTACTCATCGCGATAGATGAACATAACGACGTCCGAGTCTTGCTCAATCGCGCCCGACTCTCGAAGGTCGCCCAGCATCGGCCGCTTGTCCTGGCGCTGCTCGAGAGCGCGATTCAGCTGCGAAACGGCAATGATCGGCACGTGTAACTCTCGGGCCAGGTTCTTGAGGTTCCGGCTGATTTCTGCGATCTCTTGCTGGCGGTTCTCGGTGCGGCGATTACCTCCGGTCATGAGTTGGATGTAGTCGACCACAACCAGTCCAAGACCTTGCTGGCGCTTGAGCCGCCGACACTTGGCACGGATTTCGGTGACCGTCAGCGCCGCCGAGTCGTCAACGTAGAGGGGGGCTTCGAAGAGCTGCCCGGCGGCAGTGGCTATCTTCTGCCACTGCCCTTCACCGAGCTGACCGGTCCGGAGCTTCTGCGAATCGACCCGTCCCAAGGAACACAGCAAGCGCTGCACCACTTCGTCCCGGCTCATCTCCAAGGTAAAAATGGCGACTGTGCTGCCCGCCCGGGCGACATTGAGCGCGATGTTGGTTGCCAGCGTGCTGTTGTGGACGATGACGTCGTTGGCAACGAAATTGTGGTGAACCGGCACAGTGAGGTCGTACACCTCCTGCGGGCCACGCGCATCAACTGAGGTGATCGTGTCCCACACCACCTGGGAGTCGGCCAGTGATGCCAGACGAATGCTCGCCAGCGCTTCGGCCAGCTCGCCCAACAGCAGACGAGAAAGGCGTCGCCTCTTGACATGCCAATTGTGATTGCGGGGCCGCCCGGTCAGCTCCGAAATCTCTGCCCAGCTTCGGGACCCCTTCTCCGCCAGCACCAGACCCCACACCTCCATTGGGAGAAGCGAGGCGCCTGACCGATCAACGGTGCGACTATGGGCCAGCGCTCGGACTGCTGCCAGCTGTTCCTCTTTTGAGAAGATGCCAATCTCAGTACTGAAGCGGGCGACACTTTCGGGGTCTTGAATTGCGACGTCAAACGCCGGCCGGCTCGAGTCGCCATACCGAATCGATCTCCGGCGCAACTTGGCAAGGATCCCAAACCGGAGGAGTAAATGCTGAACATCCCGGGCCAACTGCTCGGACACGGTTGCGTACTCGATCCGATAGATGTTGCCATGCACCCACGCCGACCCATCGGTCGCGTAGAGCCGCGACAGGAACAGAGCTACTTGTCGCTTCGTCAACCGAAAGATCGGCTCAGGAACAAACTTTGTATGCGACGTGGTTCCGGCCAAGCCGAGCTCCTCGAGACGGGCGGTGAAACGGTTCTTCGGAGCAGCCCCCGCGAATCGGTACCCAAGCTCATCGGCAGCCTCCCTTACCGACGCCACTGTGTTGGCGGCAAGCCGGTGGCTCTGGGGACCGAGCGCCAAGATCACCGTCGCTCGACTCACTCCAGCAGACTCAGCAATGTCAAGTTGTGTGGGGCCGCGGCGGTCAACCAACCGGTAGCTCGGAGCCGACCGGTCCGCGCCACTCACGGTCACATCCAGGTCAAGCTGATCCGCCCAATTGGTGAACTCTTCGAGAATCCGCTGGTCGGCGGTGGAGAACTTGGGCGTGCTCTCGGTAAGTGAGCCGTCACCGATGAGATATCCGAGCATCGCGACCTCAGCGTCGGGCAACTCATCGACGCCAAACGCATCGACCCTCCGCGGAGTCGCTACTGCATCACCGACTTTGAGCTCTTCGAGCGGTCTCCATCCATCGATTGTGAGGAAAGGGTGGTTGGCGGTAGCGGTGATAGAGCGGCCGAGGCGGGTCTGGAGCTCGAAGGTCTCCTTCACTCCGTTTGAGACGAAATCCACAGCGTTAGCTTGCGCCAGTTCGAAAGCTTCGACGTCGAGGCTGAGAAGGTGGCTTGTTGCTTGACGTTCGGGCTCGACAACGAGCTCCGAAATGGTGTGACGAGCCCCCGTCTTCGGATCCACAATGAGCGTGTCCCCGGCCAGACACTTCCCCATGCTCGGCCGCGCCGCAATCACCACGAGGTTGGCTGGGTGAAGACCGGCGAGTTTACGATCGAGATCCTTGAAACCAGTCGGGATGCCGGTGATCTCTGATCCGCGAGTGCCCAACTCCTCAATCTGCTCGAGCGTGTTGTTTATCAACGGGCGAACCGGCACGAGTCCCTCGCCCATTCCTTTCTCGGCAACTTTGAAGATCGCTTGCTCGGCCTGATCCATCACTTCGGCGATGTCGGCGTCCTCATATGCGAGTCCCCCAATCGTAGAACTGGCATGCAACAGTTGGCGCCGTTGTGAATTCTCCTCGACGATCGTGGCGTAATAATCGGCGTTGCTCGACGTTGGGACTTTGTCGATGAGGCCGGTCAGATAGGCGATTCCGCCCATTCGATCCAGCTGCTCGCGGCGGGCGAGCGCATCGGAGACCGTGATGGCATCGACCGGCTGGTTGGCATCGAAGAGCTCGCCGATCGCTTCGAAGATCAACTGGTGGGCCGGTTTATAGAAATCGCCTGGCTCCAGGTGATCCATCACCGTGTTGACCGCATCGGCCGAGATCAGGGCCGCCCCCAGCACCGACTCCTCGGCGTCGAGGTTGGAGGGAGGCACCCGTAACTGCGAGCGTCCCTCCTGGTAGTCAATTGCCATCGTTTTTGGCTGCCTCCTATGCAGGAACCACGTCGAGGGCGACCTGGAACTCGACATCCGGATGCGTCTGGACAGTCACTTCATGCAAGCCGATCGCCCGAATGGGTGGCTGCACGACAATCGAGCTCCGCTCGACATCGATCCCGACAAAGGTCTTGATGGCCTGGGCCACATCGCCTGGGCCAATTGACCCGAACAGCTTCCCCTCGTCGCCTGCCCGAGCCGCGATCACGACGCGGGTGCCCACCAGCGCGTCCTTGATGCGGTCGGCTTCCTCGCGTGCCCGTCGCTCGGTTTCAATCCGAACCTCTCGCATCTTTTCGGCTTGTTTGAGGTTGCCGTCGGATGCCTTCACGCCCATGGCTCGCGGCACCAGGTAGTTGCGAGCGTACCCTTCGGCCACATTCACCACATCACCCTTCTGCCCGAGGTCGGGGACGTCCTTGGTGAGGATGAGCTTCATCGACTGTCGCCCTGCAAGCCGGTGTACGGCAGAAGCGCAAGCTCACGACCGTTTTTGATGGCGATCGCCAGCTCGCGCTGGTGCTGGCCACACGTACCCGTTACCCGGCGGGCCCGTATCTTGGCCCGGTCGGACAAGAACCGGCGCAACGTAGCCGCGTCCTTGTAGTCGATGTAGTCGATCTTCTCGGTGCAGAAGTAACAGACAAGTTTGCGCGGTCGACGGTCTGGGCGCTCCCGGCGCCGGCGACCTTTCGAACTGGAGGAAGTTGCTTTGCGTGCCATTGGTGTCTCCTAAGGGAGTGATGAATGATGAAGTATCGGAATGCGTGACATGTGTGGTTCAGCGGCCGTCAAAAGGGGGCTTCGTCGGGCCCGAAGTCGTCGCGAGCGACCGGGGCAGCCGGGACCGTCGCCGGCTCACCGCCGCCGAAGTTGTCCGACCGGGGGGTCTTGGTTACCGAGGCTGTCGCCCACCGGATCGAAGGCCCGAGCTCATCGATGCGAACCTCGACGATAGAGCGCTTGTCGCCCTCCTGGGTCTCCCACGAGCGCTGCTCGAGACTGCCGGTGATGATCCCCCGCATGCCCTTCTGAAGGGACTCTGCGGCGTTTTCGGCGGCCTCGCGCCAAAGGGTCCCTCCGAAGAAACTCGTTTCTTCTTGCCATTGATCTTGCTGATCACGCCAGCGCCGATTGACGGCGACCCGAATCTTGGCCATCGCGATGCCCGACGGGGTGAACCGAAGCTCCGGGTCTTCAACCAGGTTGCCGACCAGTGTTACTGAATTTCCTGCCATTGATTCTCTCTCTTCGCTCTCGGTTGTTCTCTATGTATCACGCAGGTGTGACAGGTTTCCGGTCGTCCGTGCGAATGAACTTGTGGCGTACCACCGCATCAGACAGGGAAAGAGTCCGGTTGACCTCGTCGAGTGCGCCGGGCTCAGCGTCCAGATAGAACACTGAGTAGAACCCCTCACGCATGTGATCGATTTCGTAGGCAAAGCGCCGCTTGCCCCAGAATTCGGTTTCTCCCACCTCGACGCCCCGGGCTTTCAGGGTTGTCTCTATTTGACTAACCGCCGTGCGGACCTCTTCTTCGGCCAGGTCCGGCCGGTGGATGGTCATCAGCTCGTAGCTGCGCATCCGTATTACCTCCTCTGGACATCCGTGTTCGGACGGCCCCACCTTGGGGCAGGATTATTGGGAAGGCCGAGATTGTAACCCGCGGCCCGGTCACTAAGCCAGGCCGAGGTTTAGATTTCTTTCCCGATCCCGTCCAGACTGCCGACTACAACCAGGCGGGTGTCACTCGACAAATCCTCGAGCGTGCCGTGGGGTGTCTCGAGTGCAAACTGTGCCACTCCTTCCGACAAGTAGCTCCGGCAATCATCATCCGGGCAGGTCGCC
>JAUXJL010000013.1 GCA_030624805.1 Acidimicrobiia bacterium | reverse complement strand
CACTACGTGTATCGCTTCCTGCCTGGCGACCGTTCCGGCCGGGCCAGCACGTCGACGTTCGTCTGACCGCACCCGACGGCTATCAAGTCCAGCGGAGCTACTCGATCGCCTCGGCACCCGAGAGCCAGGGCGTCCTAGACCTGACGGTTGAGCTCGTCGACGACGGCGAAGTGTCACCGTGGTTCTTTGACGTCGCCGAGCCGGGAGACACCTTCGAGTTACGGGGCCCTATCGGCGGGCCGTTTACGTGGTCGCTGGAGGCGGGCGGTCCGCTGTTGCTCGTGGCCGGCGGCTCCGGAATCGTGCCCCTCATGTCGATGCTCCGCCACAGGTCCGCCGCCAACGGGTCCAGCTCAGCACTCCTGTTGTATAGCTCGCGCTCTCTCGATGACGTCATCTACCGCGGCGAGTTCGAGTCGCTGGCAGCCGATCCGGACGGACCTATCGTCCTGCACACCCTGACGAGGGCGCACCCGGAGGATTGGACCGGGTTCACTCGCCGCATCGACGGCGACATGCTGGCCGACGCTATCAGCGGGGTCGGCGACCCTCGACACGTTTTTGTATGCGGACCCACACCGTTTGTCGAGGCCGTCTCGGTTGGCCTCGTGGCGGCGGGGGTCGACACAGATCGGATCCGGACCGAGCGGTTCGGGCCATCCGGCTGAAAGGAGAACCGTGATCACACAACCATCGAACTACGACAGCATCCCCGTCGCCACCATCCAATGTCCCCGCTGCGGGGTGGTCCGCGACGTCCGGCTGGTCGGCCGCGTCTCGGGAGCTCTCGAGTACTCGGGGGTATGCAGCACGCCGGTCACCGGAGGCGGCCTGTGCTCAACCTCGCTCCGCCTCTTTGCTACTTCGCACGTATTTGCCAATTAAGGAGGCATCTTGGACACTGAGGCGGTCACGATAGAGAACCGGCGCTTCGCTCCTGAGGACAGCGGACCTCTGGGTGAGATCGCAGCACAGTTCGCCAGCGCGTACGGCTACACAGCGCAGGATCTCGGCGTTGAGCCGGCCCTGGCCCAGCTCCTCCGCTTGCGAGTGTCCCAGATCAACAACTGCACGTACTGCCTGAATGTTCACTATGGGGCGGCCCGCGACCTGGGCATCCCACGGATCAAGATCGACACCCTGAGCGCCTGGTGGGAGACCGACCTCTTCTCGCCGGCCGAACAAGCCGCATTGGCCTATACGGAGGCACTGACCCGGATCGCGGACACGACGGTCGCTGACCGGTTCGCCGCCTACCACGAGCAAGCCGTTGAGCATTTTTCAGAAACTCAGATAGTCGCGATAGCCGGCATCGTGATCAACATGAACGTCTGGACCCGCCTCAAGCTGGCGCAAGGCGCCACCCCGACGGTCTGATCAGCAGGGCCAGGCAAGGAACCGGAATTGCCGAGCCAGGTTTTTGGTTATGTAGCCGACGACTAATTAGGAGCTTGACATGACGACAACTGCGTCCCGAGGGCGGGTAAAGATCCAGGATGGCCAGAAGCGAGTCCGGGTCTACCTAAACGGCGAGTGTGTTGCCGACACCACCGGCGTAAAGCTCGTGTGGGAGAAGCCGTATTACCCCGTCTATTACTTCCCGCAGGCCGACGTAAAAATGGACCTGCTCACACCCTCCGGCGAAGAGAAGCGCTCTCCGAGCCGAGGCACCGCCACATACTTCAATGTAAAAACAGCCGGCCAGGAGGCCGAAAACGCCGCCTACACCTATCCAGACCCCCAGATCGAGGAGCTGGCCGGGCTGGTTGCGTTTCACTGGCGGGCGATGGACGCGTGGTTTGAGGAAGACGAAGAGGTCTTCGTGCATGCCCGGGACCCCTATACCCGGGTGGACGCGCTGGCGAGCTCCCGGCACATCGAGGTGAAGATCAACGGCGTCACGGTGGCGGATAGCACCAGGCCCACACTTTTGTTCGAGACCGGCTTACCAATTCGCTACTACCTGCCGCTCACCGACGTCCGGATGGACCTGCTGCGCAACAGTGACACCACCACGCAATGCCCCTACAAGGGGGAGGCCAACTACTACACCCTCGACGTAGACGGCGAACTGGTCGAGGACATTCTCTGGTACTACAAGTATCCGGTGGAGGAGAGCTCCCGCATCGCCGGCATGGTGAGCTTCTACAACGAGAAGGTCGACATCTACGTGGACGGCGAGGCCGAGGAGCGCCCCAAAACCATGTTCAGCTGAACCGACAAGCCCGGCTGCAACGGTTTCGGCCGGGCCGGTGTTCTTCCTGGTGATGACGTTGGATACAGTCGAACTCGTGAATAGCCACATCGCCAACGACCTCGACGGCGCCTTCCCCGACCTCGTCCGGGACATGCAACACGGCATCTACTCGGGGGTGCGCCGCATGGTTCCCTCCTCCGCCGATGCCGAGGACATCACCCAGGAGACTTTCATCCGGGCGTATCGAGCTCTCGGCGGCTATTCGTCCGACCGGATCCGAGAATTGAACCTGCCCGGCTGGCTCTGGACTATTGCGCTCAACCTGTGCCGGAACGCCGCCCGCACCCGCAGCCGGCGGCCCCGCACCGTCGAGCTGGACCGCGATGCCTTCTTCACCGGGAGAGGCCCGGAGGCAGAGGTGGTGGAAGCCGACGAGAACCGCCGATGGTCGGAGCTTCTGGAAGGGCTGCCATCGGCCCAACGCACAGCCGTCGTCCTGCGCCACGTGGTCGGCCTCACATATCAGGAGATCTCGGTTGCCACCGGGCGACCACAGGGCACCGTCAAAGCCGACGTTCACCGAGGAATCACCAAACTCCAGGAGGTATTGTCATGATCGAAGAGAATTTGGCCGAACTCGCCACCGAAGCCCCCGGTACGGTGCTCCCGCAAGTCCTGCTCGAGACTGACCTGGCCGACGGATACGTGCCGCACTCGGGCCCGACTGGAGCCATGTTTGTCTCATTCAACAAGCGGGGTGTCTCCTCGATCACCCTCGACGACGACGCAGCCGACTTCGAAGACCGATTTGAGATTCAATTTGGCCGGCCGGTGTTCCCGGTCGCCGAACTTCCCCCGAAACTGTCCCGCGGCCTTGACAAGGCGCTCGCCACCAAGCGGCTCGGGACCCTGCAGATCGACTGGGAGGGCATGTCCGAGTTCCAACAGGCGGTCCTCCGAAAGACCGCCGAGATTCTGCCCGGAGAAGTGCGACCCTATTCGTGGATCGCCAAAGAGATCGGGAATCCGAAAGCAGTCCGAGCAGTGGGTACAGCCCTCGCCCGCAACCCGGTACCCATCGTGGTCCCTTGTCACCGCGTGGTGCGCAACGATGGCCATCTCGGCAACTATTACTACGGCACCGACGTCAAGCGGGCCGTGCTGGAAGCGGAGGGGATGGACGTCGACACCCTCGAGGGGCTGGCCGACCGTGGCATCAAACTGACCGGCAGCGACACCACCCACATCTTCTGCAACCCCACCTGCCGAGATGCAAGGCGCACTACCAAGCGCCACACGGTGGAGTTCCGCAACGAATCTGAAGCTCGCCGGGCCGGCTACAGGCCTTGCCAACACTGCAGACCAGCCGTCGCCTAGCCCTCAACACGGCGTCGCCGGCCCCGGTATCGTCCGTCGGCTGCGTCGCCATCGACCGCACCCGGCTCGGCAGGCCGGGTGCCTTTGCCCGAATCAGAATGTAGCGTTTGACCATGGAAGCGACTGAGAAGCCCCGCTCACTCCCCCGTCTCATCGTTCAGGTCGTCGGCGGCAGCCTCATATTGATGTGGCTCGTGGAGGTCTTGGACGAGTACGCGTTTGACAGCGAGCTTCAAACACACGGAATAGAACCACGCCAGATTGACGGCTTGGAAGGCCTGCTGTTTGCCCCCGTGCTTCACGACGGATGGACGCACATCATTTCCAACTCGGTCCCGTTCCTCGTGTTGGGGGCTCTCGTGATGACCTATGGGCTCAACCGCTGGCTAATGGCAACGGCCGTCATCGCGCTTGGTGCCGGCCTGGCCACCTGGTTGATGGCGCGCAGCGGCATTCACATCGGCGCCTCCATCCTCGTGTTCGGATATTTCGGGTTCTTGCTCGGCATGGCCTGGTTCGAACGCAGCGTCAAGTCGATTGGCATAGCGGTCGTGGTGGCCGTGGCCTATGGAGGGCTCATCTGGGGTGTGCTCCCAACGAACTCCGGAGTGTCGTGGGAGGGACACCTCTTCGGCGTGATTGCCGGGGTCTTCGCGGCAGGATTAGCAGCTCGGCGCTCCACGCCGGCTGCCAGCACCTAGCCATGGCGTCCGAAACGCATCTCGAAGTCGACGGCGAGCCGTTCCGAATCTCGAGCCCCGATAGGGTGATGTTCCCCGAGCAGGGTTGGACCAAGCTCGATGTCGCCAACCACTTTCTACTCACGGGCGAAGGTGCGCTGCGCGGCGTGTACGGGCGGCCGACGATGCTGAAGCGCTGGCCGAAGGGGGCGGGCGGCGATCCCTTCTTCAATAAGCGGGCCAAGCCGGGAGACGCAATGGAGATCGTCGAGATCCGCTTTCCGTCCCAGCGGCCAGGTCTCATGCGGGTGCCGCGCACCGTGACAGACATCCTGCGGATGGCTCAGCTCAATTGTCTGGACCTCAATCCGTGGAATGCCCGAGCTGAGGACATCGACCATCCCGATGAGATGCGAATCGACCTCGATCCGACGCAGGGTATTCCTTTCTCAGATGTTCGGACCGTCGCTGGATGGTGTCGCGGGTTTCTCGACAGCCACGGCCTGACCGCCTGGCCGAAGACATCGGGCTCACGCGGCATTCATGTTTACGTCCGCCTCGAACCCGAGTGGGACTACTTCCAGGTTCGGCGGGCGGTGCTCGCTATCGCTCGCGAGGCCGAACGTCAGCTCAACGGCCTCGCCACCACTGCCTGGTGGAAGGAAGAGCGAGAAGGTGTGTTCATCGACTACAACCAGAACGCACGCGACAAGACCATCGCCTCCGCTTACTCAGTCCGGCCGACCGGGTACGTGTCGGCGCCGTTCGGTTGGGATGAGCTCGACGACATTTCGATCGAGGATTTCCCGATGGCGGGGTTCGGGAAGCGATGGAACGCGGTTGGAGACCTCAGCAGCGGCATCGATGACAACCCCGGCCGCCTAGAGAGCTTGCTCGAATTGGTGGCCGCCCACGAGGAAGAGGGAATGGGCGACGCCCCGTGGCCCCCCCACTACCCGAAGCAACCCGGGGAACCTCCTCGCGTTCAGCCGTCCAAGCAGCGGCGGGCCGACGACGAGTATTGAGCAAAGCGCGGTACGCAGTACGCAATACGCAGTACGCAGGGGTTGGACCAGGTGGGTAGGCGGATCTGAGCGTCGCGTACGATTGCGGGATTAGATGTTGAGTGGCACCGCAACGCCTGGCTGAACGTTGACGGCACGCGGTTGATCTCGTGCAGCTCAAGCCCAACTACTGAAATCTAACCGACAACAACGTCCTTGAAGCCGGGTCCCTCCGGGCGCTCGAGCTGGTCCATCGTGCAATCCTTGGCCTCCTTGTCAGGACGCCAGCGTTCCAGGCGGGTGGCATGGCGAAAACGAGCCTCGGTTAGCTGGTCGTAGCTCACCTGCACAACCACACCCGGCCGCACCGGCGTCCAGGCCAGATCCTTGCCGGCCGACCAGCGGCTCTCGGCTCCCGGCATGCGAGCTTCAAACCCGAATGATTCCTCAGAGCGCAGCTGCTCGAATTGCTCGAGGAGAGCGACCCGGTCGTGATCGGAGAAGCCCGAACAGTGTCCGATGAAATGCAGGTCGCCGTCGTCGTTGTAGAGGCCGAGCAGAAGCGAGCCGATCTTGCCGCCGTCCTTGTGCTCCCGGTACCCGCCCACCACAACGTCGACAGAACGACGGTGCTTCCATTTGATCATCTCCCGCTTGCCCTCCACATAAGGCGAATCTTCGTTCTTGCAGACGATGCCGTCGCAGCCGGCTGCTTCGAAGTCGTCGAACCAACGCCGGGCAACATCGAGGTCGTCGGTGGAAGGCGTCAGATGCCAGGGGGCTGAAAGGGACCCGAATAGCTTCCCCAGTTGCCGGCGTCGTTCGGTGAATGGCTCGGCCCGTAAGTCCTTGCCCTGCACGGCCAACAAATCGAACGCCACCAGGCTGGCCGGTATCTCTTCGGCCAGGAGGTTGACCCGACTCTCAGCGGGATGGATCCGCAACTGAAGAGAGTCGAAACTGGTGCGATCTTCCAGCACCACTACCACTTCACCGTCGACCACTGTTCCTTTTGGGAGCTGTCTGAGAGCAGCTTCCAGCTCCGGAAAATACCGCAGCAGTGGCTTCTGATTGCGGCTGTCAAGCCGGATGTCATCGCTCCAGGACACCACCCGAAACCCGTCCCACTTAGGTTCGTACCGCCAGCCGGGAGGCTCGGGTGGCCTCTCCTTGACGCGCGCCTCCATGGTGGAGATGGGAGGGTCGAAGGGCCACTGGCTCATGGCCAAGACCCTACCGCCACCGCCTGCCCGGCAACGGCCCGCCGGGAATATTGAGGGTGGAGTTGGGTTGCAGAGGGCGGCATGACAGATACTTCAGTCACGATGTACACGACCTCCTGGTGCGGATGGTGCGAGCGAGCCAACGCGTTGCTGCGTTCCAGAGGCATCGACACCTGGACCGAGATCGACGTGGATGCCCTCCCGGGGGGTAAGACCGAGCTCCTCGAGCGAACCGGCGGTGAGACGGTCCCGCAGATTTACATCGGCGACCGCAAGGTCGGAGGGTTCGACGATCTCGAGGCGTTGGATCGTGCTGGTGAGCTCGAATCTGCGCTGGGAATGTAGTGGAAGACATCGTCACCATCGAGCGGGACGCGGTCAAGGCCAAGCTCGACTCCGGGGCCGACATCCGGCTCGTCATGTCGCTGCAGCGTTGGGCATACGAAGCTCTCCACATCCCTGGCTCGCTGCACTTCGACACTCCCGAGAAGTTGTTCGACGCGCTCGACACCGACGACGAAATCATCGTGTATTGCTCAGATGCTGCCTGTGTCGGAAGCCGCTTCGCTTACAAGGCTCTCGTAAACGCCGGCTACACCAACGTCCGTCGATACGCCGGGGGCCTCAGCGATTGGCAAGACGCCGGATACCCTCTCGAGGGCACGGCTGCACCCTGAGCGACCACTAGCCTGAGCCGATGGTGAGCAGCCCGTTGCCGGGTGCGCGCCTACAGACTCGTCGAACGCTGGCCGATGTCTCCATGATGGCAACCAGACCCCTCCATTTGCGTTGGAAATACGTGAAGGATCACCCCATGGTGTTTATCGGGCTGGCGGGCTTGCTCGTTGCCGCTGTCGCGGTCGTGATGGTGGCGACGGAGGATCCAACCCGCGGCCTGGCCCTGGGAGCCCTTCCGGTCATGTTCTTCATCTCAACCTGGGCGTTGACCAACCGAGCCGGCTACGCAGACCAGGCTCCCGACACGTCGCCACATCAGCGTCGATCCGCCGAGCCGGCCCAACAACCGAAGCGTGATCGATCACCTGCCGCCGACGGGGACCCGTTTGCAAAGAAGCTCCCGCTGCTGTCACCCGCCACCTCCAGCAAGAATCGTTCCAAGCAAGCCCGATCTCCTGCCCCGACTCCACAGCCGACCACAAGACCAGCCGCTCCCAAACAGCCCAAGCAGCCGAGCGCGTCACCAGCCGGAGCCAAGCCGACGAAGAAGCCCACCGGGGAACCAGCGACGAGTGAGCAATCGACCCCGCCGCCATCGTCGGCCGATACCGCCAAACAGACAGCCGAATTGCGCAAGCGTGGTCAGAAGAAACGAGACGGCAAGCCGGACTCGGCCGCCTGAGGACATTTGTCGATTCTTCGCGGCCTCTTCACCGGCGTCGAACACTGACCTTCCAGCCTTGGTGGTGACGGGTCGCACCACGACCTCGAAGGGGGCGTGCACACGTCGAAACGACTAGCGGTGATATTCGGCGTCGTAGTAGTCGTCGTTCTGGGAGGAGCGGTGGCCTTCGCTCAAACGGGACCCGAGGCGAGGACCCGGGACACGGTTCTGAGCGGAACTGGTGCCCTAAATGCATCGGGCAGTGGCACCGTCGAACTTGAAATGACCGGAACGATCCGCATGGCAGCCGACGGTGATGTTCTCATCCTTGATCATGCCGGTGACGCTCGGGTTTCGATTGTGGCAGCCGGGGAAGATTCCGAAGGTTTCCACGATAGAACAGGCGACCCGACGTACCAGCTCGACGACTTCCAGGGACTGATACGCGTGAGAGGTCGGAGTTTTGTTGAGGTAGAGGGGTTCTCTGCTTTCAGGGCCCGCGGCTCAGGCCATACCCATCTGGCGGGTGAGGGCGTGTGGAAGACCAGGAACAATTCTGGATTCTGGTCCGATCATGGAGACACCCTGAGCCTCGAGGATTGAGAGACAACGTAACGGAGGCTGAGAGCAACGGCTCTCAGCCTCCAAACACGTGTGTGGTCCAGATCTTGCCACTCTCTTCGATCCACACGCCGACGCCAATGTGAGTGAAGTTCTCATTGGTGAGGTTGGCATAGTGGCCGGGGCTCGCCATGAGCGCATCATGCATCGACGCAACCGACCATCCATATGCAATGTTCTCGCCAACGGTGCTCCATGGGCCAAGCAGGCTGCCGATGTTGCTGTGCTCAAACGTGTTTGTGTCGGCCATGGTGAAAGACCAATCCCGGGCATACGTCTTCAAAGATGAACTGACCGTCAGTGGCGCCACCCCCAGACCGGCACGGACGGAGTTGATGAGCGACACAAACTGAGATTCACCCGACGATGAGAACGAGCCCCCGGATGCCACGGTCGTGGTGGTGGCCGGAACAGTCGTCGTGGTTGTCGCCGGACTGGTCGTGGTGGTGGACGGGGGCGCGGTGGTTGTGGTCGTCGGCGGCAGACTTGTTGTCGTGGGAGGCGCTGTTGTTGTCGTGTTCGGAGGGGAGGAGGTTGTGGTCGTGTGTGGGCTCGTGGTGGTCGACGCAAGGGAAGATTCCGGGGCAGCGGGCGGCTCGGCACTGGTCGAAGTCGGGTTCGCGAATGGCAGAAAGTCATCCCGGGTCGTTGCAACGGGGGCCGGGTCTTCCTCGAGGACTAGCGTGGTAAGACCTGAGTTTGGTGAAACCTCCGGCCGCGACAGCTCGGACAGATCGGGGTTGTCGGCTGCTTGAGCATTGGAGGTCGCCCCCGAGCCGAATTGTCCGCCGATGGCGAGGGCGGTACCGCCAATGACAAGCAACACGGTGACGACCACCATCACAGTTACAGTTCGGGTACTCAATCAATTCCTCCACGATGCGGCACTGGAGGACTTCGTCACTACGGGACTTTTTCTTGACCGTCTGGAGAGGAGGTTGAGCTTTGTCTGGTTGCCGACAGTTGTCGGGAGCGGGTGATCGTGTGACCGTTACGTCAGCGTGAATCGATATGGACCCATCATCGGTATCGGCGTCGGTGTCGCCGTCGTCGGCGCCATCGTTCTCGCCATCACGGTCGATGGCGGTCCGAGCACGCAGCCTGGGGCCGCCACAACCGGTAGCGCGCCCCCGTTGAATCCCGCCTTCGACCGCGATCAGCTCCCCGCCGACCTCGAGTTCGTGAGCCAGGACTGGCTTACCGACTTCTCTCGAACCACCATCGAGTACGACGAGCTCCTCATCGGTATCCGGGCAATGCCGATTCGAGATCGGATCCCGCCGATCGACAATCCGACTTTCGAGCCGGCCGCGGATGCCGAGCACATAGACGACCGTGAGCCCGGGCTGTCCCTCGAGATCGGCGGGGACGCTCGGTTCTACCCCCTCTCGATTTTGACCGCTCACGAGATCGTGAACGACGTTGTGGGAAGTCAGCCGGTGGCGGTCACGTTCTGCCCGCTTTGTAATAGCGCCATCGTCTTCGACCGGATTTTCCAGGGCCAGGAGCTTCGATTTGGAGTGTCGGGCCTACTGCGTAACAGCGACCTGGTCATGTGGGATAACGTCTCAGAGTCGCTCTGGCAGCAGCTGACCGGAGAAGGACTGGTTGGCGACTTCGCCGGCTCTCAGTTGGCCTTCGTGCCTTCGTCCATCTCCAACTTCCAAGATTTCAAAGAGCAGTACCCGGCCGGGCAGGTTCTCGGGCCCGACCAGGGTTTCGGCCGCCGCTACGGCCATAACCCTTACGTCGGCTACTCGTCTCGGCCCGCTCCCTATGGGTTCTTCCAGCAAGAGATCGACGATCGATTCCCGGCACTGGAACGTGTGGTCAACATAACGATCGAAGATGAAACCAAGGCCTATCCGTTCTCGGTCCTCGAGACTTCGGGGCCCGTCAATGACACGGTCGCGGGAGTCGACGTGGTCATTCTGTGGGGTGGTGACACGGCCGACGCCCTCGATGCAGGCGAGATCGCCTCCGCCCAGAGTGTCGGGACCGGGATCGCTCTCGCCCGGACGGTCGAGGGACAGACCCTCACCTTCGCGGCGGCCGGAGATGAATTGTTCGCCGACGATGAGACTGGCTCAGAGTGGAACCTCAACGGCACTGCGGTCGCCGGGCCTCTCGCCGGCACCCAGCTCGAACCGGTGGTTCACGGCAATGAGTTCTGGTTCGCCTGGTCGGCCTTCAACCCCGACGCGGCCGTATACGAATCCTCCGCATAAGGGGCGTTCCCCGCACCGCTCGAAGGCCAGATACTGGAAAGATCTGAATGTCCGCGGCCGTTCACGGGTGCTCCCACAATCCGCACTCGTCTCCCAAGCTGCGGCCTAGGTCAACAAGAGCCGCGATCTCCGCTTGCTGTCTGAGAGTCGGTCTAAGAGGCCGGTTAGTCTGATGGCGCAGTCCAGCTCAGGTAGACCGTGACCACGTACATTCGGCCACCCACCGTGATCGAGCAGCAACTTCCTGGGGAGGAAATGGTCATCCTGGACCTCGACACGGAGGAGTATTTCGGCCTCAATGAAGTCGGCGCCCGCGTCTGGGCCGGGATTATGGAAGGCCAGACATTAGAAGAAATCGCCAGAGCAATAGTCTCCGACTTCGACGTCACCGAGGAGGAACTCACCGGGGACGCCGGTATCTTCGTCCAGGAATTGCTCCGAAGGGGTCTGCTCGAGATCGAACAGTAAGTGTTCGCGCGTTACTACGGAGAGTGGTACGGTGAACCCAGTTCGGTATATAGGAAGGTGCCAACACATGGCGGATCGTAAGACAGATGCAGGGAAGAGGCGGGACTATGAGCGGCCCACACTCATCAACTATGGCTCGGTTCCAGAGCGCACTCTCGGAAGTAGTGCCTCCTCGGGCGGATCGGGCGCTTCGTAGACGAAGAAATCCCAACAAATCCCAATAGTGCCCCGGTTGAGTCAGAGGGGGGACCGGGGGGCGTAGCCCGGCATCGCCTGTATGGGCTCAACATCGAGTCCGATTTTCCGTTCAGCTACCCGCTGCTCGAAGGAGCGCCTGACGAACCTGTAGATGTCTGGTTGGAGGTCGAAGACGCCCCGCTGCGGCGAGACGGCGACTTGCCGCCGCCCATCTACGGCAGTCGGAACACCGAGGCGGGAGTGCCGAGGCTCAGGGTATATCGAGATTCGAGCCGCACCCTACTCCGATGGACCGATAGTGAATTCGAAATCACCCCAAATCGCATCAAACTGCGATTGGAAGGTTCGGAGCGTATTGCCGCCTGGGAAGTCCGGCTACTTGGCCCGGTTCTCGGCGTCTACCTAGAGCAGCAAATGCACATGCGGGCGCTGCACGGTTCAGTCGTGGCGTTGCCGGCCGGGGCGGTGGCTTTCGTGGGGCAGTCCCACTCCGGGAAATCGAGCTTGGCGACGGCCTGTGTTGCACGGGGAGCGTCACTGGTCACTGACGACCTGCTCGTGCTCCATCGGGCGGGCACAGGTTTCGCGGTGGCGCCGGCCTTCAAGGCCATCAGAATGTGGCCGGAGATCGCAGATAGGTTCGTGGGCCGACACGAGGACTTCCCTCGCTTCCACCCATCAGCCGACAAGCGGGTGGTTCCGGTGGGGACAGGGCTCTTCGGCGAGGTCGCACACCAGGAGGTGCCCCTTCAATGTATCTACCGTCTCGCACCCCGCGATTCTGAGTCTGGCGAGGGAGCCACAATTCGGCCGCTGGCACCATCTCTATCCGCGGTGGAGTTGGTCTTCAACTCGTTCTCACCACGGCTGGTCGCATCTCTCGGCCTGCAGGCGGAGCGGTTGGAAAGCTTCGCCGAACTCATCGAGAAGATTCCGGTTCAGAATGTGGATTACGATCCCCCGATCGCGGCCTGCGTTGAGGAGGTCGTTGACACCATTTTCGCCGATGTTGACAAGATGGCCCCGGCTGAGCCCATCCTTCCTGTCCGCCAGTCCTAGGGAAGCAGGCGGGGCGACCGTCGCTCTCGCACCCGCACCGGGCCCGACACTCTCAGAGCGGGGCCCCGGCCCATCCAATCCCATGCGTCGCGAGCCAATGGCAGGACGATGACTCCCAAACCCACCATTCCTACCACCAGCCCAAACATCCACACGACATTGGCCAACTCGTCTGCAATGGCCAACTTGTGCCACCGGTTCAGTAGCCACCACCAGTCGTGGGTGCCTCCGATGAGTTGGATGGAACGAAACTGGGCGTCGGCGATGTACACACTTACGTCCTGGGTGGCGGTTGCCGCCCAGCACATGATGAGCCCGCAAGACAGCCGATCGCGTTGCCGGAACCAGAAATAGGCGGCCAGCCCAAACGGGACAAGTATCTGCAGCCCACTCCCCATCACGAAGGAGACCACTGTTCCGAATGGGCGAAACACCAGATGACCGAGCTCGTGGATGCCGAGATCGAACATCGACAGAAGCGGGATGCGGTTGCCAATGGCGAAAGCGATCCATAGCAGAACCATCCCAGTAACCCCGGCTCCAACCGGCTTCCAATGTGCGCGCCAGTCCACTCCGAGAATTTCGGCACGCTCGCCGGCAACCTGAACCGGGCAGGCTCCGGACCTCTAACAGGGGCAGACGGCTACCGTGCTTCTTGAAGGAGCACCTATTGACGACCATCTCCCAGGCCCACCGACTGGGGGTCGTAAGCCTCCTGCTCGTCGCCGCCTTGGTGGCTCCGCCACGACCTGCGGTGGCGGACACCGGGCTGCCGGACGGACGCTACATCGCCCTGGGCGACTCCTACTCGTCGGGGAAGGGCGTCGAGCCCTACGAAGGAACTAGTGGGACACCCCACCCGTGCTACCGCTCACACCGAGCCTTCCCGAGGCTGCTGGCCGACCAGGTTGACACCTCAGGCTTGGAATTCTGGGCCTGCTCGGGGGCACATATCTTCCAGCTCAGCTCTCGTACCGTAAGTGACAACCAGCCACCTTTCGACGACCCGACGGCGGTCCCCGCGGGGTCTCCCTACCAGTCATACCTTGACCGACTCGATGCTGAGGTTTCGCTGGTAACCATCACCATCGGCGGACACGACGCCGGCTTCGGGGATGTGATGTTCGAGTGCGTTCAGCCGTTCTTCCTTGGTACCTGTGACAGCCTCGACCCGGAGGTGCAGGAGGACTTCGCGCTTCTCCCCGGCCGGCTTGTCTCTTTGTATTCCTCGATTCGGGCCAAGGTGCATCCCCAAGCACGCGTGCTGGTGCTCGGTTACCCGCAACTTTTCCCGGATGACCCAGGTGGCTTGTGCATCGACGGCGGCTTCATCAACTCCGGCGAACGACGCTGGCTCAACGGAATCGCCGCCCAACTGAACGCCACCATCGAAGACTCGATCGCAGCCGTGCCGGGGGTGGAATTCGTAGATGTCCGCAATGCCTTCCATGGACACGAGATATGCGGGAGTGGCGACGCCTACCTCATCGGCGCCAGCATCCGGCACCCCTCCAACAGCTTCCACCCAAACTACAAGGGGCAGCAGGCACTCGCTGATGCGGCTCTCACCCATCTCACGTTTGTCGCGTCGCCGGTGCAAGCGCCACCTCCGCCTCCTCCGCCGGTTCTCACCGATTCGGTCGGCGTGTTTGATCCCTCGTCTGGCGTCTGGACCCTTCGCTATCCGGACGGGACCGTCGACCAGTTTTATTATGGAATCCCCGGTGACGTTCCACTGATGGGCGATTGGGACTGCGACGGCATCGACAGCGTCGCCATGTATCGACCGAGTAGTGGTTTCGTATATCTGCGCCAGACCAACGATTTCGGTGTTGCCGACCACAACTTCTACTACGGGAT
>JAUXJL010000199.1 GCA_030624805.1 Acidimicrobiia bacterium | reverse complement strand
CTCATCGCATGCTCGACGAGGCTCATCGCTGGGATCTCAGTCAAACGCTCGCGGCCGGCGGCGTTATCGCCTTTGCCCACGTCGGTGTGGCCGACTGCGGGTTGCATGTCGCAGCCGCCGTCAATGCCTGCCTCGACACCGGGGTCGATACCGTGCTCGCCATCGGCGTGCTGCACGCCTTCACAGAAGAGATGGAGACGGCACGCCAAGATGTCGCCGGCGGGGGATCTCCCTCCCATCACGCCACGTGGGGCATCCAGGGGCCGGGCCTTGAATTTCGAGACGAATGGCGTGGCGACCACGCGCTGCGGAGCTTGCGCCACTTCTGGAGCGCCGAGACTGAGCGGCGAGGCATCACCAACCGCAGACTCATCGAGCGGTATCCGAACCTCGCCGGCGGCTCACCCGGCGACCTGCCAAACATCGACGAGATAGCCGTCATCGCGGACAACGCCGTTATCGTCGCCACCGGGGACCAATTCCATCACGGCATCGGATACGGCACTCCACCACAGGAGGCACTTGAGGCCGAGCCAGAAGGACTGCGGGCCGCCCGCGTCAGTATGGAGCTGGGCATCGAGCTCATCGAGCGGGGTGACTATTGGGGCTACAACCAGCATTGTGTGGTTGCCAAGAGCGACGACCGCGATGCCGCTCAGCTGTATCGATACCTGCGGGGCCCGCTCGACGGCACGCTCCTCGATATCGGCTATTCGGATTCGACTGAGCTATACGGCCAGCCGGCCCCTACGTGGGCTGCCGGGGGCTTTATTCGGTTCGACAAGGCGGCTTGAGCCCCGGACCTCGTGTCGCACCGGCTGATCCGCCAGTGCCCCGCAGTCAATCCAGGGCGCGTTGGACAACCGCACCGGGGTCGTCAACTTGGGTGTCAACGATCGGTCGGAGCGCCGGGAATGCCGGTTGTGAGCTGCCCGACCATGTCGGTTCCGCACTACCCGCAAAACGCGAGACTGATATAGGACGAGCCGATGGGGAGGACAGGTTGCTGTGAATGACAGGCAGCCACACGAGCGGGGGAGCACTCTACTGATCACGGTGCTCACGGCGGTATGGCTCTTATGTTTCCTCTATCTTGGGCTCGTCCAGCGGTTACCTCTGATACCGGGGATTACCACGACGGGCGACCCCTCGCTCGCAACACATTTCGGAGCTTCTTTCGTCCTGGCCCTACTGGTATACGAGCTGGTGCGAACCAGGAGGCCCACCTGGCCCTATTGGTGGGCGGCGAGTCTGGCTATCGGTTCAACGGGGATTATCGGCGTCGGAATCGAGCTACTGCAGATTGTGGTTCCGGTCCGTGGCTTCGAGGCCCGAGATATCGCATTCGACCTGTTGGGCGGTTTGGTGGCGGTGGCCGTCATATTGCTGCTGGATGTGTCCCCCGTCCCCCGGTCGGGGATAACCTTCGCGATCCAGTTATTCGGTGTCCTCTCTATCGCAGTCGTCGTGACGGCCACCGTGATTTCGACCCCGGCTCCCTTCCCAACCTGCCAATCCGTCCCACGGGCTGACAGCCCGGCTGCCGAACCGCCAGACGCTGGGTTCGGTGACAGGGTTGATCGTGGGCTTCTTGCTCTCTACTCCTTCGACACCGGTGCCGGCACAACCGTGCCCGAGCGAACGGGAGAAACATCCGGCATGGACCTCAACCTCAGCCGCTCGGAAATGTGGCTGGGGGCAACCCCTGGGGTCTTGTTCGAGGCCGACCTGGCAGCGACCGAGGAGCCCGCAACGGCCTTATCGAATGCGATTCCGGCCACGGATCAATTCACCGTCGAAGCCTGGGTGCGACCTTCAAAGCTCGATCAAGACGGGCCGGCTCGCATCGTCACCCTCTCCGATGGTTTGACACTCGACAGTGTCAGCTTCCATCTCGGCCAGGAGGGCGCCTGTCTCAGCATCAGAGTCGATATCGGACGGCTGGCTGCGAAGTGGGTACTCGTGGAGGGTGTGTTCGCCGAGCCTCAGCCCGTTTGGCACGTCGTGATGGTCTACGAAGCCGGATCGACAACCACCTACGTGGATGGCCAGCTCAGAGATCGGCAACGACTCACCTCAGCACATCTTCAAGCATGGGACCAGGACTACCCCCTGGTCGTTGGAAATGAGACTGGCGGCAGGCGCCCCTATTGGGGCGCGATCTACCTCATCGCCATCTACCAACGAGTCCTGTCCGGTGAGGAAGTAAGGCGAAACTTCGTCGCCGGTCCCTTCTCGACCCGATAATGCCCGTCGCCGATAGTCGGCGAGATCATCGTGGAGCCGGGTTGTTCGATCGACGCCACAACCGCACCCCCTCTGTGTCCATGATGAGTGACGCCAGAACTACACAATCATCGGCCCCGTGTGTTGTGTCCGGTTCCGGGGCGCCGTCGGGTGCTCGCTGCTGCCTAGGGGTTCTGCGCCAACCAGGTTTGGCCGGCGTCGCAGAACTTGGCAAAGTCGCAGTGGTGGCAGGCAACCGACGGGGACGGTTCGAATTGTTCGTTCTGGATGCCAACGAGAAGTGCCTTGATGTCGGCCCGGGCGGACTCCAACCAGGCAGGGTCCACCCGTTCGGACATCTCCTCTAGTCCGTCGCCGAAGTAGGCGAAGGTCACGGTGACATCGTCGGGCGGAGCAACGCCGAGGCCCCCATCGGCGACGGCGACTGCGTAAGCCTGAAGCTGCACGATCCGCGCCGGGTCCGGCCGGGACCGACCCGACTTGAAGTCGACGACCTCCCATCCTCCGTCGGCTTCGTACACCGCGTCGATGCGGCCGCGGATGCGGGCTTCCTTGGTCCCGATGAGGAACGGTGCCTCGGTCCAACGAGGTTTGGAGGCGGCGAAACGGGAGGCCTCGAACGTGGCATAGGCGTCCTCACGTGGGTCCGCTTCATCCGGGGCGAAGTCGTACGTGTCGTCTTGCACCAGGTCGAGCGGTACAACGCCGCGATTGTGAAGCTCTATCTTGCGGTGCAGTGCTACGCCTCGCTTCAGCCACGGTGCCGGCCGCCTGGGAAGCCGGTCCACGTCCGTCCAGAAATAGCGTTTCGGACACGTCGCATACGTGACCAGGCTCGACACCGAAGTGGTGGGTGCTGAATCATCCCGGCCGTCCGCCTCCGGCTCAGGGAGGTTGTCGAGTATGAGGGATAGCTGGTCCACGTGGTCATCGTACGCAGATGCATCCATAGCCTGGTTTCTCGGCCAGGTCGGGTCGGCGATAGCGGCCCGGAGCGCCTCTTCCCAGCCACCGGCGAAGTGCGGGTCTGGGCTGGGTCCCGGCGTTGGCATAGTCACCGCCGGCGGACGATCGCCCGGCTCTTCACGGCCGGCGTGATCGACTACACCGGGCAGCCCGGCAACGAGCTCGAACAGTTGACTGGGGTTCTTGGGCTTCTTCTGCCCGTACCAATAGGCACCCGATACCAGGAGGCGATGGCGGGCGCGCGCGGCTGAAACGTACGCGGTTCGCCACTCCTGGTCCCAGTGACGCAGGCGGAGAGCATCCTTGCGGTCCTTTTCGTCGGCGGGGTCGAGATCAGGAAGCGAAGCGGCGTCGATGCGTTCGGCAAAAGGGAGCACACCAGGGCGAGAGAAGGGGTCGTCGAAGCCTTGCGAGCGGGCTGGGAATGTGTCGGCTACGACGGCAGGCAGGAAAACGAGGTCCCACTCGAGGCCCTTGGCGCGATGGGCCGTGATCAGGGTGACGGCGTCTGCTTGTGCGACCCGGGCGAGATCGAGCTCCGCAGGAGCCGATTCGTCCATGAGCGTCGAGAGATAGTCGAGGAAGGCGGAGAGTGACGGTCGGCCTTCCAGGGGGCTCCACGACTCAGCCAGGTCGAGAAAGCGGTACAGGTTGAGTCTGGCTGAGCGGGCCGCCGCCTCTTCGAGAGCGTCGACCTCAATCCATACGCCCAGGTTGGCGAGAACCCGACGGCACAACTCAACCAATGTCACGCCTTGGGCGTCTTCGACGAGTTGGGTGTAGAGGGAGCGGAACAGGTCGAGTTTGGCTGTCGCCGAGCTGCGCTCGAGGACGGGCACCTCGAACGCGGCTTCGAGCAATGAAAACCCCGGCATTTCCGGATCGTCGGTATCGATCGCCGAGTCCGCCTGGCGGACCCATTCGGCGAGTGGCACGAGATCGCCGAGACCCAGCTGGAAGTGTGCGCCCAGCAGGACTCGCAACAACGCAGCTCCATCCGATGGATCATTGAGAATGCGCAGCCAGGCCCAGAGGTCTGTGACCTCTGGAACGTGGAGCAGGCCTCCGAGACTGACGACCTGTACCGGGATTCCCGCCGAGGCCAGGACGTTTCGTATGAGTGGGATTTGGGCGTTCTTCCGGAAGACAACGGCGATGTTCCCCCAGGGGGTTTCGTCGAGGTTGGCCTGCAGCACCGTGTCGGCTACCCACTGGGCCTCGTCCGCCGCGGTCCGGAACCACCCGACCCCCACTTCTCCCGGCTCCGCGCCCGCTTGGGGATGAAGAGTATGATCGCCGGCTCGGTCACCGATTCTGGCCGCGATCGCGTTGGCGGCCTCCAATATCCGAGTGTCCGACCTCCGGTTGAGGGTGAGCGGCAGGGTGGCGGCTGGAGAGCCATCGCTCGCCGGAAAGTG
>JAUXJL010000126.1 GCA_030624805.1 Acidimicrobiia bacterium | reverse complement strand
CCGAGCTTCGCCGGGAGTGAGGACTTTCCCGAGCACAAGCGCGAAGGCGCCGAGCAGTGAAGCCTCGAGCAGACTGAACAGTCCGGTTGAAGCCGTGACAATGATCAGTACCAGGACGGCCGCGACTCCCAGGGCTTTTCGGGTCCCGACCGGGGGCGGTGCGTCGAGGGGCGATACCAACAGGAAATCGTTGCGGTCGTACCAGCGGGAGCGGAACGCCGGATCGGACAGCAGCAGCAGAGTGTCACCCACCCGGAGGCGCACCTCTCCCAACTTGCCTTCAACCCGCATGCCGGCGCGGTGGATGGCGACCACGGCCGATTGATAGCGGCCCCGGAACTCGGCTTCTCGTAACGTTTTGCCGACCAGCGGCGACGACGCGCCGACCACGGCCTCAAAGAACGCCGACCGGTCGGTTTCGAATGCCAGATGCTCTTGTTCGGCAGAGGCCAGGCCCCGGGTCGACTGCAGGTCGATGACATTGTCGGCGCGGCCGACGAATCGAAGCCGATCGCCGCCCCGCAGCACGAGAGTTGGCCCGACGGGGCCGATGTGGTCTTCGCCCCGCCTCACCTGGACGAGGAACACGCCGGCAAGATGGCGCAGGCCGCCGTCTTCGACGGTCACACCGTCAACGGGCCCGTTGGCCATCACTTTCATGTCGACTACGAACTCTCGTACGTTCTCTTGGAGGTCACCCCGGGCCGGGGTCCGAGCCCGCAACAGGCGAGGTGCCAGCACAATGAGGGCCACCAAGCCGATGGCCGCCACCGGCAGGCCGAGTTTGGTGATCTCGAAGACCCCGATTGGGTCCATGTCGCTTTCCTCCAGCAGTCCGGAGATCACCAGGTTGGTTGACGTTCCGAGCACCGTGATGAGCCCGCCGAGGATGGCGGCAAACGAAAGCGGCATGAGGAAGCCGGCGGGCGAACGATCCCTTTTACCTGCCCACGAGCTCACCTGGGGCACGAGCATGGCGACGATCGGAGTGTTGTTGAGAACTGCCGATGACGCGGCCACAGGAACCAAGAGCCTTGCCAGTGACGCGCCGGCTCGGCCACCATGGCGCAGCATCGAGGAAACGATTGGTTGTAGTGCTCCAGTCTTCTCGACAGCCCGCGCTACCACGAACAAGGCTGCCACGGTGATGGGGGCTGGATTGGAGAAACCCGAGAGCGCCTGCTCAGCGTCGATGACACCGAAGACGAGAAGCGCCACTACCGCCCCCAGCAGGGTGGCAGCCGGCGCCAGGAGGTCCCTGGCCAACACCACGACGACCACCGCAATGGTGGCGAGGGTTAGCCAAGCTTCCCAGGCCATGTTTGACCTCGCTTAGTCCTGCTCGGGGCCGATGTATCCCTTGGATTCCAAATACAGGATGATCTCTTGTGCTGCCTCGGACGGACTGAGATCCGAGGTGTCGATTACGATCTCCGCATCGGCCGGTTCCTCGTACGGGTCTGAGATGCCGGTAAACTCTTTGATCTCACCGGCTCGCGCTTTGGCGTACAGGCCCTTCCGGTCCCGTTGTTCGCACACCTCGAGCGGCGTGGCGACATGGACCAGATCGAAGCCACCGACCGGTTCGACCATTGACCGAACCGCCTGACGAGTGTGATCGTATGGAGCGATGGGCGCGCAGATGGCGATGCCGCCGTTCTTGGTTATCTCAGATGCCACCCACCCAATACGAGTGATGTTGATGTCACGATGCTCTTTGGAGAACCCGAGCTCGGACGACAAGTTCTTACGGACCAGGTCGCCGTCCAGCAGTGTGACCGGGCGCCCACCCATCTCGAGCAGCTTCACCATCAAGGCATTGGCGATCGTCGACTTGCCGGATCCCGACAGGCCGGTGAAAAACACGGTGAAACCTTGTTTGTCACGAGGCCGGTGGGTTTTGCGAAGCTCGTGAACGACATCGGGGAACGAGAACCATTCTGGGATCTCGCGGCCGTCGGCCAGCCGATCGCGCAGCTCGGTTCCCGAGATGGAAACCGACTTCTTCTCTTCCGGGACCTCGTCGATTGGGAAGTAGGCGTCGTCCTCGGGGAGGTAGACCATCATCCGGAACGGGACCAGTTCGACCCCGATTTCCTCCTCATGGGAACGAAGCAGCTCCTGGGCGTCGTAGGGACCGTAGAACGGGTTGCCGTCGGCATCGGAGCCTGGCCCGGCATGGTCGCGTCCCACGATGAAGTGGGTCACGCCGAAGTTCTTTCGGATGATGGCGTGCCAGACTGCCTCGCGGGGACCACCCATGCGCATCGCCAGCGGCAGGAGCGCCATCTTGGCCGTCGCCTGTGGATAGTGGTGGAGGATCGCTTCATAACAACGGACACGCGTGTAGTGGTCGATGTCGCCCGGCTTGGTCAGCCCCACAACGGGATGAATGAGCAGGTTGGCTTCAACCTCATTGGCGGCCCGCATCGTGATCTCTTGATGAGC
This sequence comes from Acidimicrobiia bacterium, assembly GCA_030624805.1. Lineage (GTDB taxonomy): Bacteria > Actinomycetota > Acidimicrobiia > Spongiisociales > SHLN01 > SHLN01. The sequence continues at coordinate 3,896 of JAUXJL010000126.1, read as the reverse complement.
GCGATGCATGGGGTTGCGCGTCTGGAAACCGACGATGCGGCGCCAGCCGGCCCGCCTGAAGTCGTCGCGCAGTTGGGCCGGAGTGCGTCGGAGGCCTCGGAAGTCGTAGTGAACGGGTAGCTGGACACCTTCGAGGCGACCTCCGACGTAGTACGGATGCGTACTGCGGATGAGGTGGGCCACCCCCGGATGACCAGCATCACCTGTCCCGAACACGGCGGAAGCTTCGGACTCGAGGTCTGGCTGCCAGATATCTTCGACGTGGAGGACGGCGATGAGCACCCCTTCGGGGTCTCGCAGCTCGAGTTCGCCTCCCACATCCAGGCTCTTGGCAACATCTTCAGTTATGTCGAGGGTGACGGGCATCGGCCACAACGTGCCATCGGCAAGCCGCATTTCGCCCTGTACACCGTCGTAATCGGATTGTGTCATGAATCCAGACAACGGAGAGAATCCTCCGTTGAGGAGGAGTTCGATGTCGTTGAGTTGGCGCGGCGTGAGGCTCCACTCGGGTACACCGCGGCCCGGTGCCATGAGCTCGGCGGCGCGCTCAGCGGGGACGATCAGGTCGACGAGAGATCCGCCGTGCGGGGTGATGAGGTTGTCCGGCATCAGGTAACTACTCCGTTTGGTGATGGTAAGGAATCAGCGTAGGCGATGGATGGGCTGGCGTGGTGCCACCCAGATCAGTGAGTTGGTGGGCCGGCATCCTGGTCGGGAGGGTCGGTCGCCCGCCATTCGGCGTCGATGGTCCGGGGTCCAAACTGCGTCACAACGCGCCCCGAGAATCGACGAGTGACCAAGCGGCGGGCGGCCTCGCGGACCGGTGGAACCAGCAGCAGGAACCCGAGGCCATCGGTGAGGAACCCGGGGGTGACCAGGAAGGCCCCGGCTACGACAATCATCGCTCCATGGGCCAGCTCCTTGCCGGGGAACCGTGCCTCAACGAAGGCGGCCTGCACCTGGGCCAGAGCCCCGGCACCCTGGCGAGCTACGAGACTCGAGCCAATCACTGCAGTAAGCACGATGACAACTAACGTCGCGAGTAATCCGATGCGTTCGCCTACGTAGATGAACAGTGCTATTTCGGCGATCGGAATGCCGATGAAGGCAAGCAGCAGGAACCCCATAGCCGACAAGCCTATCTACGGATTGATGCAAGCGGGTACTCTGCCGGTCCATGAAGGCACAATTCGTCGTACTTGATGGCGATGGCATCGGTCCCGAAGTGACCGAGCAGGCCGTGGCCGTGCTGATGGCGGTGGCCGGCAAACACGGCCACGACTTCACCTTTGAGCACGGGCTCATCGGGGGTGCGGCGATTGATGCGGTAGGAGACCCGCTCCCATCGGAGACGATCGCGGCCGGCCACGCCGCCGACGCAGTGCTCCTCGGGGCGGTGGGCGGCCCCCGCTGGGATGACCCGACCTCTCACATCCGGCCCGAACAAGGGTTGCTCGGTTTACGCCGGGAGCTAGGTGTGTTTGCAAACGTGCGCCCAATCCGCGTGTTTCCCGAGTTGGCGGCCGCCTCTCCGCTTCGTCCTGAGATCGTTTCCGGCACAGACATCCTGTTCTACCGTGAGCTCACGGGTGGCATCTATTTTGGTGATTCCGGCACCGACGATGATGGCGCATTCCAGGTGATGCGATACAGCAAGGTCGAGGTTGAGCGGATCGTTCGTATGGCCGCCGATGCAGCCCAGACCCGACGCGGCCGGCTCACGATGGTCGATAAGGCGAACGTGCTCGAGCCATCCCGGCTGTGGAGGCGGGTGGCTGGGGACTTGATTGCTGAGGAGTACCCCAACCTCGCCTACGACGTGGTTCTCGTGGACGCGATGGCAATGTATCTGCTGTCGCACCCGGCCGAGTTCGACGTCGTGGTTACTTCGAACCTGTTCGGCGACATCCTGACCGACGAGGCCTCCATGCTGACCGGCTCACTCGGGATGCTGCCGTCGGCCTCCATCGGCTCCAGTGGTCCGGGCCTGTACGAGCCGGTTCACGGCTCGGCCCCCGACATCGCCGGCCGGGGTCTTGCCAATCCACTCGCCGCCATCCTGGCCGCTGCGATGGCCTTGCGCCACTCTCTCGGGCTCGAAAAGGAAGCGATTTCAGTCGAGGCAGCGGTCGCCTCGATATTGGCGGCCGGTCTGCGCACTGCTGATATCGCCGCCGACGGCGCCTCGGTGAGCACGACAGTAATGGGCCAGGCCGTTGTTGAGGCGCTTGACTAGAAGGCGCTGGCGCGGGCTGCCTTGTTGAGGGCGCTCGTGAAGGACCTGGCGGATGCTTCGACGATGTCGGTGGATGAGCCCGTCCCCGTGAAGGTACGTTCCCTGAGCTGGACGAGCACACTGACCTCGGCCATGGCGTCGGCTCCGAGGCTGACCGGCTCAACCCGATAATCGAGCAGGCGGGCTTCAAGCTCGAAGGCCTTCCGGAGCGCCGCGAAGATCGAGTGAACCATGCCGTCGCCGGAGGCGGAGAACGATTCCTTCACCCCGTCCCGCTCAACGGTCACCGTCGCCTCAGCTTCGTTGTCGCGGCCGGTGGCATGCCATCCCAGGAAATGTACGGCGTCGGACAGGTCCACCTGGTCGTGGACGATGGCCAAGAGGCCTTCCTCACCGATCTCACCCTTGCGGTCGGCAAGTTCTTTGAATCGGGCAAAGGCCGACTCAAAATCTTCGTCCTCCAAGTTGATGTCGAGTGCCTTCAGCGCGTCGCCGAAGGCGGCCCGGCCCGAGTGTTTTCCCAGTACCAGCTTCGAGGCGTCTTGGCCGACCGCGGACGGATCCATGATCTCGTATGTGGTGCGCTCTCTGAGCACCCCATGCTGGTGAATGCCACTCTCGTGAGCGAAGGCATTGCGGCCGACCACGGCCTTGTTGTATTGCACCGGGTAGCCGGTGAGTCGCGCCACGAGGCGGCTGGCCGGGTAAAGGTGGGTCGTGTCGATGCCGGTTTCCACCTGGTAGTGGTCGGCCCGTGTGTTCAGGGCCATGACGATCTCTTCGAGGGCAGTGTTCCCGGCCCGCTCGCCGATGCCGTTGACGGCGACCTCGACCTGGCGGGCGCCGTTCTCCACCGCGGCCAACGCGTTGGCCACTGCCAGACCAAGATCATTATGGCAATGGGTGGAGATGACGATGTCGGCGCGGTCGCCCTTCACTTCCGCGACAACTCGCTTGATGCGGGCGCCGTAATCAGTTGGTGTCCCGTACCCCACCGTGTCGGGAATGTTGATGGTGGTGGCGCCTGCCTCGACGGCCGTCAGGCAGACTCGGATCATGAAATCGATGTCGGAACGCGAACCGTCCTCCGGTGAGAACTCGATGTCCTCGCACAAGGAGCGGGCTAGGGACACGCCATCGAGAACCGCGTCGAGGACTTGCTCTTCGGTCATGCGGAGCTTGTGTTCCATGTGGATGGCCGAGGTGGCGAGAAAGACATGAATACGCGGTCGGTCGGCATCTTGCACGGCTTCCCAGGCCCGCTCGATGTCTTCGGTGATTCCGCAGCGAGCCAGCCCGGTGATGATCGGGCCTCGTACCTCCCGGGCGATGCGCTGCACCGCCGCGAAGTCCCCGTCGGACGAGATGGGAAATCCTGCTTCGATGATGTCAACACCAAGCTCGGCCAGCTGGTTGGCGATGGCAACCTTGTCGTCTGAGTCAAGGGCGATTCCCGGCGACTGCTCGCCGTCTCGCAGGGTAGTGTCGAATATGAGTACTCGGTCGGACATGTTTTTTCTCCTGGCGCGTGAAGGTTAGAGGGTCTCGGGCGGCCGGGTCAGCGGTTGCTGCCCGGCCGGGTAAGCGCCAGAAACGCGTCAGTCCCCCCTTGGGGGGGAAAGTACCGCTCGCCGAAGGCGAGGCGTAGGGGAGTTCT
>JAUXJL010000272.1 GCA_030624805.1 Acidimicrobiia bacterium | reverse complement strand
TTCGACATAACATGCGACCGAGCCCTTCATGTTCATGATGCCGAGCCCGAGGATGGCACCGTCGCGAACGATAGGGCTCGGCTTGAAGCCCGGTCCGTCTAGCCACGGCTCTCTCCCCGAGTACGACGTATCCAGGTGGCCGTTGAACATCAGCGTTGGCCCGCCCCCGGCGCCCACGAGGCGCCCAACCGCGTTTGCCCGGCCCGGTTCGATCTCCTGGAGGGTGGCTTCCAGCCCGGCCTCATCGAGCACGCCGGTCAAATACTCGGCGCATGGTCGCTCGGACCCGGTGAAGCTCGGGATAGCGACCAGGCTCATGGCAGTCGCGACGAGCCGGGCCTCGTCAACGCTGGCCTTGATGGCGGCGGGGACGGCCGGGGAGGTCATGTTCGGAAGTGCGGGAGAACCTCGGAACCGAACATGGCGAGTTGTCCGGCCCGGTCCTCACCCCACAGCTCCAGCATGATGTGGGTGCAACCGGCATCCTGGTACTCCCGGATCCGGTCGACACACTCGGCCGGCGTACCGGCGATTGGCCGGCACTTGTCGAGGATGTCGTCGGTGACCTCGGCCTTGGCGGCGAGCCGGCCACCGGACTCCATGGCATCCGCCACCGGCTTGATCTCATCAAACGTAAGCCCGGCGCTGTCGAGCAGAACGTCGGCCGAACCCTGGATGTTCTGTACCTTGTTGGCCAGGTACATGGCGGCGATCTCCCGGGCGCCATCCCGGCCTCGGTCACGATCGTGGTTGATGCTTGCCACAATGGTGCAGCCGAGGTCTATATCGGCGCCGTCCCGTCCGACAGCCCCGGCTGCCGCGGCCAGGTTCTTTCGGGCGTACCGCACGAAGCCCGGGGTGGTGATACTCGGTGTGAGCAGACCGTCGGCAACGGCACCGGCCGTAGCCTGCATGCGGGGCCCGGTTCCCGCCATGTAGATCGGCACCTCCCACCGCGGTGCCTCGGCCTCCGCCAACAGCTCGGGTGCCCGGGCCGTGAACTCGCGGCCCTCCACATCCACAGCCTCTCCGGCCAGGTACGACTTGATGATGCCGATGGCCTCTTTGACGTTTGTGAGTGGTCGTTCGGCTTGGCGCTCGCCAACCCCGATCGCTTTCATGAAAATCTTCGAGGCGCCAAGTCCGAGGTAGAAACGACCCGGCCCGGCAGCTTCCTGGGTCACTCGCGCTTCCATGGCGATCTGGAGCGGGTGGCGGGTGTAGGGAGAGATGATTCCCCATCCGATGGCGAGCCGTTCGGTCTCCCGGGCAAGCAGGGGGGAGAGGGCGCTGGCCGAACGTGCCTCCATGGCGTGCTTGCGCCACCACGGGTAGGCCTCGGCCAGCCACATGGTGTCGAAGCCATGCCGGTCCATGAGCCGGGCGTGCTCAACGATCTCATCGAGCGGCTCCATCGTGAGCTGCATCACTCCGATCCGGAAAGGAACCAGCTTGATCTCCTAGCAGTAACTTGACAGGCGCACCGATGTTACATGCCAAGCCGCATCGCACTCCGGTGGTTTGGATCAGGCAACCCGCCGAGGTCGGGCCCGCTCGATTATGAGAGAAACCAGATCCTCGAATGGATCGAAGCCGACAATGTCTTGAGCATCGGCGACGAAGTTCGAAAGCGCATTTACATCGTAGAAATAGCGGCGTCCGTCACGGGCGCTCACCAAATATTCGACACCTCCTAGATCCATCCCGGCTGCAGTCAGGATTCGCCTGGCGTCCTCGATTGCTTCCTTGGGAGGGTCGTAAGCCTCGATCGGCAAGCCACGGCCTGAAACACCATCGGCGAGCCCGGGCAGTTCGCAGTAGTCGGCCGGGCAGAGATTGAAGCTGCCCGGCATGAGCTGTAGTCGGATCGCGTAGAGAAACTCCCCGTTGAGTATTTCGACCCTGATGATCGAGTTCTCTTCAGCCGGGAGGTGCTCCTGGACGAGCGCAGTGTGGTCGGGCCCCAGCTCTATCGTCGCCGCCTGTGCCGCCTCGGCGAGGGCAGCCGGTCCCTCGAAGGATCGAATCCCGGCACCACTGCCTCCGAGGTTCGGCTTGACCAACACGGGAAACTGCAGGCCTCGTGCCGCCTCCGAGGCGTGACTCGCATGAGTGATGACTCTGGCCTTCGGGTGAGCAATCCCGAGCCGCGACAGCAATCCAAGCTGGCGAGCTTTCGAGACCTCGACCGAAAAAGCCTCATAACCGTTGAGGACAGGTGTCCCGATCTCGGATAGGTACGCCAGGTAATTGAGCGTTTGTGACACCGCATGCTCGTGGCCGCGGAGCCAGGCCGAAGGGCTCATCCGGTTGACGATCAGCGAATAGTTGGAGGATCGATCGGCGGCGCCGAATACCAGATCCTCCATCTCGATGGGCTGGTAGGGAACGCCTCGCCGCTCCAATTCGGCAAAGAGCGGCTTGAACCACTCGGGGTGCTCGTAGAGAATTCCAACCGGCCTCATGATCTGCTCGCGGGTGATTTCAATCCGTATCCGGGCTGTGCATCGTCGTTCATGGTCTGCTCCGTTCTTTGGGACACAAAAAAACCCGCCCGATAATTTCGGTGCGGGTTCAAATGAAGGTGTTTCTTGTTAGTCGACGGCTACGCGCTGACCTCCCCGCACCCGGTAGGGCAACAGCAAGGCATGCAGTTGGTGTCGTAGGTCTTCTTCATCAACGCCGAGTCTAAGGGGTCCGGCCGATGCGTCAAACGTCGGGCGTCGCTCATCCGACCATTGACTCGGCCAGGTCGGCGAACTCCTCGTCGCTCACGAGGCCCCCTTTGGAGACGCTGAGATCCTTCACCGCCGCCAGCACGGCTGCTCGCCGGTCCTCAGGAATCTCGACGCCGAGCTCTCGGCTCTTGATGTCGATGCTGGCCAGGCCGCTCTTTTTGCCGAGCACGATTCCGCGAGGGGCACTCACGACCTCTGAGCTGTAGGGCTCGACCGCCTGCGGGTCGTGGAATTGGGCGGCGACGGCACCGCTCTCGCGCACGAACAGGTTGCGCCCCGTCAGTGGCTTGTACGGCTCCAACTCATAGCCCGAGACACGACGGACCAGTTCGGCCACTTCCTGGATCTTCTCGAAGGCCATGTTGGTCCTGACGCCGTAGAGGGCCTCGAGGGCCAGGGCGAACTCCGGGAGGTTGGCGTTTCCGGCCCGTTCACCCATCCCGTTGACGGTGCCGTGCACCCAGCTGGCGCCCGCCCGGACGGCGGCAATCGATCCGGCGGTTGCCAGCCCAAAATCGTTGTGCCCATGCCAGTGAATGGGGATATCGGGTCCCACCCAGCCGCGGACGCTCTTGACCAGGAAGGCCGCGGCTTCGGGTGCGGCAATGCCGAGCGTGTCGACCACTGCCAGCTCCTTGGCTCCTGCGTCCACGGCCGCCTGATAGACCTCGGCGAGGAAGCCAAGATCGGCCCGGGTGCTATCGACCGCGAAGTA
>JAUXJL010000152.1 GCA_030624805.1 Acidimicrobiia bacterium | reverse complement strand
GGCTTCGCCGGGCTTGGGGGTTGCTTCGTAACTCCGGGCAGGCCGCTGGGCATGGGAGTTGCTTCGTGACTCCGGGCAAACGGGCCGACTTCGGGCAGACCGCTGGGCTGGGGGGTTATTTCGTAGCTCCGGGGGCGGACGGCCGGGCTTCTCCCAGCTAGTTGCTCGGGCGGCTCACTGCTGGTTGCCGGTCCTGGTAAAGCGCCCGACTTCAGTTGCTCCGTTAGCCTTCCGGGTCAACCATGATCTGCGCCAGCTGCGGCCATAACAACGACGCTGAAGCACGGTTTTGTGTCGAGTGTGGGGCTGATTTGACCGCGGCCTGTCCGGCCTGCGGCCATCACATCGAGGCCGACTACATGTTTTGCCCCAACTGCGGCAACGACCTGCGGCCCGACGCCTCAGCCGCCCCGGCTCCCGAGACGTACACGCCTCCACATCTTGCCAAGCGCATCCTGGCAGCCCGGGAAGACGTGGTCGGTGAACGGAAACAGGTGACGGTGTTGTTTGCCGACATAGTCGGCTCGACATCGCTCGTGGAGGGACGGGATCCGGAGGAGGCGGCTCAGTTCCTCGGGGCTGCAGTCGGCGCCATGATCGAGGCCGTCCACCGCTACGAGGGAACCGTCGCCAAGGCCCTCGGAGACGGGATCATGGCCCTATTCGGAGCTCCGCTCGCCGTCGAGGACCACGCGGTTCGTGCCTCCCTGGCGGCGTTGGCCATGTCCGATCATGTTGCCGCCGTTACCGATGCACAGGTCCGGGTCGGACTGGACTCCGGTGAAGTCCTTGTCAAGTCCGTAGGAAACGACCTGTCTGTTGACTACGACGCACTCGGGCCAACGGTCCACCTGGCGTCGCGCATGGAAGGCATCGCCGAGCCGGGGTCGCCCCGGATGACGGCCAAAACTTTCAGGTTGGTAGAGGGCTTCATGGAAACTCGGAGCCTCGGCGCCGTCGATGTGAAGGGCATCAGTCACCCGGTAGACGTCTTCGCCCTGGACGGCACGACCCATCACTCCACCCAGTGGGAGGCCAGGGCCGCCCGCGGTCTCACCGAGTTTGCAGGACGCGAGAGCGAGATGGCGGTGTTGCATCATGCCCGTGAGGGTGCGGCGGCGGGGTTCGGACAGGTGGTGGCCATCGTGGGTGAGGCCGGCGTGGGCAAGTCGAGGCTGAGTCATGAGTTCTTGAGCCCGGGCGACGGTTTCCTCGTATTGGAGTGTGGAGCGTCGCCATACGACATCGCTACCCCGCACTACCCGTTCAAGGTTTTGCTGCGTGCCTGGCTGGGGGTCGAGGGAGATGAGGTCGATCGGGACAAACTTCATGAACGCCTCGACGCTGTTGACCCCGATCTCCGGTCGGCGTTGCCGGCGCTGGCTTCCTTGCTCGATGTGGGCGATGTCGGCCGTGAGTGGGAGGTGGCCGACCCGGCGGCGCGGCGGCGCGCCATTCGCGATGCCATCAAGGGCCTCCTTTTGGCGGCCGCCCACGCCGAGCCCGTCGCGCTGTTGGTGGAGGATTTGCACTGGGCCGACGGCGAGTCGCTGGCGGTGTTGGATGAGATTGTCGATGCCGTTGGCGCTGCTCCAGTGTTGCTCATCCTCACCTATCGGCCGACGTTGGTCCACGATTGGTCCGCGCACGGATACATGGCGGTCTTGCCCCTCGAACCCCTGGCCGGCGGCGAAGCCGATTTGTTTCTGGATGGGCTCCTCGGTGACGACCCGTCCGTCGATCCTCTCAAGCCCATCTTGTTGGACCGTGCCGAAGGCACCCCATTGTTTCTAGAGGAGTCGGTGCGGGACCTGGCCGAGGCGGGCCGGCTGGTGGGGGAGCGGGGGGCCTATCTGGTGGTCGACAGAATCGACGAGGTTGATATCCCCGACAGCGTGCAGGCAGTCGTCTCGGCTCGCATCGATCGCCTTGCCCCCGAGCTCAAAGACACGCTGCAGACGGCGGCCGTCGTTGGCGAGACGATTCCCTTCGGTCTCCTCGCCGGGATTGGGTCGCAAGGAAAGGGCGACCTGGCCGAGCGTCTCGGGCGGCTTCAGAACCGCGACCTCATGTACCAGACCAGGGTGTTCCCGGCTCGCGAGTATTCGTTCAAGCACAACCTGACCCGGGAGGCGGCCTACGCCGGGTTGGCGATGGCCAGGCGTCGTGAGTTGCACGGCCAACTGGTGGATCTCATAAAGAGCGATGCTGATCGTATTGGCGAGAATATCGAGCGACTCGCCTACCACGCCATTCAGGCGGAGCGGTGGGAGGAGGCGGCTCGTTTCGCCGGTATGGCCGGCAAAAAGGCGTTGGACCAAAGCGCCTACAACGACGCCGGCAGATTCCTGCGAGCCGCGGCCAGGGCTTTCGGCAACCTCCCGCCCAGCACCGAGAACACGAAGGATGCCATCGATGCCAGGTTGCAGCTAAGAGTCGTGGCCACCGGCGGAGCGGTCACGTTCTCTGAGGCCGCCGCCGCCCTCGACGAGGCAGAGCGTATGGCGGCGGGGATCGACGACACGGAACGCCTGTACCAGGTTGGCCTCAATCGCTCATGGATCGCGGGAATGACAGGGAGTTTCGAAGAGGCAGTGAGTATCGCTCGAGAGGTGCTCGCCATCGCCGAAAGGCTCGACGACCGCTACTACCGGGCCGAAGCACGGCTGGCCATGGCTCAGGCCTACACCTACGCCGGGATTCCCCGGGCGGCAATAGACAACCTGGAGGGCGATGTTGACTTCCTGACGGGGCCGCTGCGCTTCGAGCAACGGGGTCACGCCGCTACTCGCTCGGTGGTTTCGCTTGGCCATCTCGGTGTCTCCAGGATCATGGTCGGCAACTTGGAAGGTGGTGAGAAGGCGCATGCCGAGGCTCGGAAGATAGTTGCCGTGCATCGACGCCCCTTCGACCTGGCATTTCTGGGCTGGGCGGATGGGTTCGGCCATTATCTAAAGGGCGATGCACGTGAAGCGGCCCGGCTCTTCGACGGAGTCGCCGAGGTGTCTGCCGACCACGACATCCTGTTCTTCTCCGCATGGGTGGCTCCTGTCAGAGCAGGAGCCCATGCACTGATGGGCGATACGGAGCAGGCTCGAGTGCTGCTCGAGGCAGCACGGGCGTGGTCGATTCGGACCGAGATCTCCTACCTGCTCGGATGGGTGGACGTGTACTCGACACAGGTGCTCGCAGAGCTTGGCCAGACCGAGGAGGCTCGGGAGGCGGGAGGGCGAGCCCTGGCGGCCGCCGTCCGGGATGGTTCGGTGCTGATGGAGGTCATGGCTCGCTCCGCATTGAGTCCGCTCTCGTCGGCAACGGAGGCACGAGAGCATTTGGCTACTGCCGTTGATCTCGCTGAGCGATACGAGCTGGTGTTGATCGTCGAGTCGTGTCGGGAGCAGCTGGCGGCGTTGGAGCCTTGAGGTGCAAGACCACTCGCGTCATGGAGTTGCGAATGTAACTACTGAGCCGGGCGAAGCCCGGCCGTGGAGTTCCGAATGTAACTGCTAAGCCGGGCAAAGCCCGGCCGTGCGCTACTCTCGCCATATGGGACGTTTACCGAAAGACATGCAGAAACTGCTCGAGCAAGCGTCGGCCGTGCAGGCCAAAATGCAAGAGGCGCAGGAGGCCGCCAACGACCAAGAATTCGAGGGAACCGCCGGCGGGGGGGTCGTTAAGGCGGTGGTCAAAGGCTCCGGAGACGTTGTGTCGGTGACGTTCGATCCGTCGGTACTCGACCCCGACGATCCCGAGCTGGTCGGCGACCTCGTTGTGGCTGCCCTCAACCAGGCCCAGCAGGCGGCACAGGATGCACTTTCGGGTGGGATTACCGAAGCAACCGGCGGCCTCGATCTCGATGGGCTCGGCCTAGGGGGACTGCTCGGGTAAGTGGCCGAATATGTTTGAACCTCCGGTTCAGCGCCTGATCGACGAGTTGGCCCGGCTTCCCGGCATCGGTCGCAAGTCCGCCCAGCGTCTGGCCTTTCACCTCCTCAACTCGGACCAGGAAGATGCCGAGCGCTTGGCCAATGCTGTCATCGACATGCGCCGCCAGATTCGGTTGTGCTCGAGGTGTTTTAATGTGGCCGCCGCCGACGAATGCACTATCTGTCTCGACACCCGGCGTGACCTAACGATGCTGTGCGTGGTGGAGCGGGCGCAAGATATTGTCGTCATCGAGCGGACCCACGAATTCGACGGTCGGTATCACGTGCTCGGCGGTTCCATCTCTCCCATCGCGGGCATCGGCCCCGATCAACTCCACTTCCGCGAGTTACTCGCTCGCATCGAGCCGGAAGGCGTGAGTGAAGTGATTGCCGCCACAAATCCGACGGTGGAAGGCGACGCAACGGCTCTCTACGTTGCCCGAGTTCTCAAACCGCTTGGCGTGAAGGTCACCCGACTTGCCAGCGGCCTCCCGGTGGGAGGCGACCTGGACTACGCCGACGAAATCACTCTCGGCCGTGCCCTCGTCGGCCGCCAGGAGCTGTAACCGGGCTTCCTTCCTCCGAGAAGAGTTCCGCAGCCGAGATCGGGGTGGGTATCTCACTCGATCGTCGCCCCGGCGCCCCCCTACCCCCACCTCCGCTTCGCTCCGGTGGCGGTACTTTCCCCCCAAAGGGGGGACTGACAGTGGGAGGGGTCTCTGGGGGCGAGCGAGGGCCGCGTGAGGATGGCTATCGGCGGCCTCAGACCTCCACAATCCGCGCCCGCGCTCCCGTCTCGTCCAGGTCGACGACGGCGACCGTACCGGGGCCGTCCGCCGGGAGAGTCGGGCTTCCAGGATTCACAAAGAGCAGGTCCTCGTGACGCGCGATGACGGGCCGGTGCGTGGAGCCGAACGCCACGCACGCGACTTCGCGACCGAAGAGGCCGCGGACTGCCTCGAGTGCCCCGCCCTTCGGAAGGAGCAGCTCCCCTTCCTCGACGCGGATTCCCGTCCGCCTCGCGGTCAGGTCGAACACCGCACCGATGGCGAGGGCGCCGGCTTCGATCACGCGCTGTTCCGGTGCCATGCGCGGATCAGAGCGCGGATCGTCCGCTCCTCGCGTCGCGAGCACGGGCGCCACGGCCTCGAGCTGGTCGAGCGTCGTTGCCTCGCCCATGTCGCCAAGATGCAGGATCAGATCCACACCTTCGAAGATGCCGAGCACTCCGTCCGGAAGCGCGCGCTCGCCGTTGCAGTGGCTGTCGGCTAAAAGCCCGAGGCGGCGGGCCTGGATGACGTCGGTCGGGATTTCGCGGCTTATATCGCGACGCTAGCAACGGCGGGCCCGCTCCTTCTACACGGAGGGGGGACTGAACTGGAGGGGTCTCCGGGGGGGAGGGTTCGGTTTCCGAGTCGCCCATGACTAGTCAGTAAGGAACTGGAATCAACCATTCCTCAGGAAAACGGGGTACCGCCGATGCTTCTGGTGTTGACGGTTTCCTCAGCCTCAACGCCTCCTCAGCAAAGGGGGGCCGGGTCCTCACAGCCGGCCCTCCTTTGTTTTTTCCGGTTTGCTGGCCCCCACGGTGTGTGCGGCCGGGCTTTGCCCAGCTTGGGTTAGGGGTTGCTTCGCGACTCCTTGGGAACGTCGAGGGGTTGCCAGCTTGGGTTGGGGGTTGTTTCGCGACTCCTTGGGAGGGTTGGAGGGGTTGCCAGCTTGGGGTGGGGGTTCCGCTCTAAATCACACAACTCTGTACGCTGCCGTCCCTCATGCACTGGCGTTCTCTGGTTTTCCTGATGGCCCTTGTCGCATCGGGTTGC